>DAHF01000057.1:169-4016 GCA_002495845.1 Sulfolobus sp. UBA167 | reverse complement strand
AATGTAAAAATATTCAATAGATTAACTAAGCAGAGAATTAGGAAAAAATAAATCATGCTATTGACGAAAGAACTAGCATAATGTGTAGATTATGTACATTCATTATTCATTATATACGCCTTCAAGATACTTGAAGGATGATTGATAAGCTTGGTAAAAGAAGAAGGTGAAAAACGTGTCAGATCCACGGAAGAATTACTCTCTATTTTCTAATTTATCAGAAATATATAATGAGGAGGAAAGAGATTTCAATAATTACGTATCTAAGCTTTGCAGTAAATATTCTGTAATTCTTTTTGGTTCACGAGCCAGAAAAGATAACAAGATATATAGTGATTACGATATATTAGTAATAGGTAATGAAATGCCTCATTTACCGCCTACTGATGCCATAGATGTGCACTTTGTCAAAGTATCATTAATAGATAATGAAATAAAAGACTTCAATACAGTAGTCATAGATGCATTCTACGAAGGAATCGTTTTATGTGATTCTCTTAACATTTATGAGAAAACTAAGAACATGGTAATGAAAAGGATACGAGGTTTTAAAAGAATTAAAGACGGCTGGGAAAAAATATGAACTAACAAGTTTACACTAAGAATGAAAGCCTCGCCACTTCTAGGGGGATGAAGGTTTAAATACACTTATTGAGTATAATTGGGTTTCATATAATAAACGCAAAAACTACCCTATTGTCCAGAGTGCTCAGAGAGCGAGCCTCATACAAAGTTTTATATCGAGTGTACCGTTAATAGTATACTATGAGTGAAGTAATTTCGGCAAGGCTAAAAAAAGAGGTCGTCAAAAAAATAGACGAACTCATATCTTTGGGTCTATTCAGGTCAAGGAACGAAGCATTGAATTTTATAATATCTCAAGGTTTAAAAGAAACTGAGAAATGGGAAGAGTTAATGAGGAAGTCTAAGGAATTGAATCTACCGTTGCTTAATAAGAACCTAGATGACTTCTTAACGGAGAGAGATAGATATTGAGATATTTTGACACCAGTGTTATACTTTTGTCCATTTTGAATGATCCAAGAAGAGACGAGGGTTTAAAATATTTGAAGCAGGGAGGTCTAACTTCAGAATTAGGCTTAGTGGAGTTAGTTAGCTACCTTTCGAGAAACCTGAATGAAGATCCATTACCGTATGCTATAAAAATAGTTAATACCTTTAATATAAAAATAATGAATATAAATGGGTTAAGACTATCTCCTTTTGGAGATTTAACCGAGGTGGCCCATTTGGCTATAAATGTTTCAAGACAAGTTAAGCTGAGAACTTTAGATCTACTTCACTTAACGTATGCCATACTTCTTAATGTTGACGAAATAATCACAGCCGACAAGGAGTTTCTTAAGGCAGAAAAATTTCTCAAATAGAGGAATATAGCCCTCAATATTGTGAAATAGTGCAGGAGTACACCAGAGATTATCGATTTCAAACTATGGGGGAGTGTTTAACTTTAAAATAATTGAAAAGAAACGTCCTGGCTTCATCAATGGACTTAAGGGAGGGAATTTCATTCTTAAGTCAACGCAAAGTAAATTCAAAAACTACAGTAGAAGGGATTGCCCCCTCATATAGGCCACTTCTTATGCCAGACATGACCTCCTCTCCTTTCTTCGTCAACTCGTCATATGCCATTGCTAATATAGCTTAAGTATCAACTATCATGCTCTTTTCCAAAATTTCTCTTCCTCTTCATCTAATTCCATTTCAGCCTCTTCAGCAGATCCCTTACAGCATTTCCACACCTTATCCCATAAATCTATTTTTCCAATAATTATCTTACCTCCCTCGACTTTCATCTCTAAAGATCTCCCTCATTAATTCTAACTTCTTCCCTTATCGCTTTAGAAATTACTATGATACCCTTCTTATTTACCTTTACCCTGGCTTCCAGAACTTTAACTCGTAAGTTAAACCAATAAGTTTAAACTTGTCATCTATATTATCAAAGGTTAAGGTTCCGTTAACGAGTTTAGCTGACCTCAGTTTCACATCCAAAGTAAGTCCATTTCTACGATTCTCTTTCCTCTCTTTACCGTGAGATGACCGTCATCTCGGAGGTAGACCTTGACTTCTTCCTTTCTCACATCGCTTAGAGCCATAACTACCATAATCGTGTTTCCATTCACTATGATTTCGGGTTCGTCATCCTCGTTAGGATTGAATCTCTTATAACGACTTCCCAACGTGTACCTGAGTTGTCAAGTTAAGGGATTAGCTCGTAAACCTTGTCCACGATCTTACCATACCCCCTTCACAGCTTTCAGGTTCTCGTTAATGCTTCCGAGTTACCCGGTCATGTTATCGAGCTTAACCTCAATCTCTTTCCCTACATCTAAGATCCCAAACTTCTGGTCGCCCTTAATCTTCTCTATAGTCTTGAGACACCTCCGTATCTCTCAACATCCTTGACTTTCCCCATGATGATTAAGTCCTTAGATTAGATCCCAGTTAGTTTTTCCGAGATAGCTCCTTTCCGCGTGAGAGTTCAGAATCCCCCCATTAGAGCTATTTTTCCCATATGTACTCCATTTGAAGCTTGAATTTCTGAAATTGGCGCACGTACTCCTCTATTATCAGAACCTTGAACCTCGAACCTCAGGCTGAAGTCTATAACCAAGGAATTCACTTTACTTACTGATTGTTAAGCCGTAGAAGTTCTTTCACTTTCTTAAGTCTCTTGTTGAGCTCATCCAGACGCTCGTAATATTCCTCATCATAGCCTCATTATCTGTAGGTCTTGTGCCCCTATGCTTCCGAAGGGTAGTCATAAACGGGTCTGAACAATCCTCAGGTTCCTTCTTTCTTCTCCAGAGTATGTCGAAATTAGGATCAAAGAAGTAATAAGGATTTAGTTAGAGGACTTGCAGTCCTGAATTGCTCGACGTTATCTAATCCGATGAACTGATCCATTTCCGTAGGAGAATCGAAAAATATTTGATTAAATATATAATTGATTATAAATTAATAAATTCATCCCACCTAATGATGGTAACTTCCACAAACGATTCAGTAACGAGAGCGTACTTCCCCGGCGACATGGGCTACCATATCTCCCAAGGACGGATGGTACTTGATGGTAGATGATTTCAACGAGCACTCAAATTATGGAGGTCTTTCATAGGTGTTATATATCGTGTAAGAGGGCCTCAGACAAGTGCCTCAAGAAAATTGTTGGACTGGATATCAAGATCGTGATCCCTCAGCAGGGTTCCGCATTCACAGGCAAAAACATTCCCAAGTTCCTAAACTAGCTTAGGTCTCTGGATAGGGTTGGACTCGATCTCCTTAATTAGGAGAGGAAAAATGAGCCAGCCCAGCTTTCAATTTCACTATCTATTTGAATAAGACGACTTCNNTGAGAGCACTCACGACGCACTTCCTACTAGAAGATTAAGTCAAATGAAATTTCACGAAGTCCTCCAACGAAGTCGCTCCTGCTTTCTCTATCAGGTCTCGATCCTTGGAGACTAGGGTAAGACCAAAGGACCCAGCTACGTAAGCATACGACGCGTCATAATAAGTTAAGCCTCTTTCCACAGCGACTCTCATTACGCCTTCAAGGGGAGGATCATCTATTACGTTAAATTTTCTCATGAGCCTATGAAATAGGATTGCTAGAGTTACTGGGTCCTTAACCTTCTTTTGTAAATAGTGGCTCTTCCAGATCGCGTTTCCGACTTCATAGAAGGTTAAAGTTAGTATGTGAGATTTCTTGAAGTCTATTCTGTCCACGTAATCCATAAGAGAATACAGAGCCGACGCATCGAAAAGGAATTCCGATGAATGGGACATCCACCCTACCTCTCCATCCTACTCTCTCTGATGT
>DAHF01000057.1:0-126 GCA_002495845.1 Sulfolobus sp. UBA167 | reverse complement strand
CTCTTTTTCTCTTATGGCATCATCCAAAGCCCTTTCTATTACTTCCCTAAAGTTGATCCCGAGCTCCTCAGCCTTCCTCTTCAGCTCCCTTGATACTCTTACACTTATTACGTCAGACATAATCAT
>DAHF01000008.1 GCA_002495845.1 Sulfolobus sp. UBA167 | reverse complement strand
TAACTAAGTAAACCGAATTCTCCCTACGTGGGGGGAACGTAAGTCAAGACATTGATTTCTGTTCTTCGAACACATGTTCGGAAGTTTTTTAATTCAAAGGAAACTAACGTCATTATGCAGTTCGTCAGAAACAGCTCAGGACTTATAAAGAGAGTTTCCCTCCTCGACGCTGTAATGCTAAACGTCGCTAACATGGGGGCTGGGTTAGCAGTGTTCACAGGGATTTCCCCTTATGCGGCTCCCGGTTCGCTCCTATGGTTGTCGTCTATAATCACTTTCCTCGTTACGCTGCCTTTAGCCATACTTTACACTTTACTCCTCATTAAGACCCATAGAACTGGCGGAGACTACATATGGTTATCTCGTTACTTGAACGGCAAGATAGGCTCTATCATGGGAATTGCGATAGCCTTCAACATGCCACCTTACTTCGCCNNACCGGAGGGGATTACATTTGGATCTCGAGGAAGCTCAACGGCCCTCTGGGTGCCATAATGGGAGTGGCCTTTGCATTTAACATGCCACCTTACTTCGCCCTTTCAGCATTCTTTTCGGTAGCTGCAATAAACTCAGTACTTACTGTCATGGGGATAACAGACCACTCAGGAACACTACTTAGCTTGGCTAATAACGTCTTCGTGAACCCTTATAATTCGCTCACGTTAGACCAAGAGCTCTTCATATACATCCTGTCTGCTTTGATCTTCTCTGCGATAGTCGCGGTAAATGTATTCAAACCCAAGTGGGGCTTCAAGGTGGTTTCAATCTTCGGCGCCATCTCCTTGATCGGACTCTTCGCGGGCATCCTTGCCATCTCCACAGCTACACATTTTCATGCCGACGTCTTAAGCTTCCTGGAGAAGGACGGAGTCTCCCCCAGTCCTTACACGGGTCCGTCATTCAGCCTGACATCTACCTTGTTCATGATACCTTACTTTGCTTCCTTCGCCTACATCTGGCTTTACGCTGGCCCTGCTGTGTCAGGAGAGATTTCCAGCCAACGCGGGATAAAGTACAACATCATCATAGGTAGCCTATTGACTTTAGCGATGATCACAATACCTTTCTATATAATGTACCTCAAGGGAGGATACTCCTTCAATATGTCCCTCTACCCTTCGGGGACATACAACTTCTGGAGCGCAGCTATGGCCGTGAGCAATCCTTTAGTCCAAGCCCTGATAGGAATTGGGCTCATATCGTGGGAGTTCTTCGTCATGTCCTTCGGGATAGTAGTCTTCGCAAGGTATGTGTTCGCTTTCTCCTTTGACAGGCTCTTTCCAGAGGTTTTTTCGAGGCTTAACAAGGTAGGCTCTCCCGTGCATGCCCACCTACTGGATCTCTTGGTGACATTGATATTTCTCTCCTTCCCCATCATAAGCCCCGATGGAGTCCAAGCACTGTACAGTTATACACCCCTTGCGATAGCTTACTTGTTCTTAGTCGGCATAGCAGGCGTTAGGTTGGGGATAAAGAACGGGGACAAGTTGATCGGCACCTTAGGAGGCCTCTCGTCTGCACTAATGGTCTTCATGGGCTACGAGGCTTTCACCAATCCCTATTTCGGAGTGGTGAACGACGGTAAGCCTTTCATACCAGGGATAATCTACATAGTGTCATTGGTTGGCATGGGAGCTGTGGTCTATTCTTTGTCTAAGATAATTCGTGAGAGGAAGGGGATTAATATAGACCTCTCCTTTAAGGAGATACCACCTGAGTAATGGGTGAAGCTTGAAGGTGATCTTTAAAAAGAAAGAAAGCAATTTTTCCTTACTTTAGGCGAAAAAGTGAAAAAAGATTATATGTCTATGGTGTAAATACAAGACGTACATTATTTTTTTAATAACTTGGTCTCTTGTGAGTCCTCATCTGAATGGAGCTCATAAAAAGTCGACATTCACTTTCTCACCTCTTATTTGACACTTTCATTGATGCGTCTGTTAACGTGTAGGAAGCGTAAAGCAATATCAAAAAAGAGATGAGCTCCATGAAAGGTACGACGAAAGTCAACGTTCCGAGTATGAAAGAGATAAGAAATAACTCTCCTGCCCTCTTGAACTGAGGACCGAACTCCTTACTCAGCTTGAACTGGGTCGAGACCACCGAGATGATGTTGCCAATGAGGAATCCCATCACGCCAGAAATCAAGAGAATGGAACCCACTATGACATCCTTGTCCGTTATCAAGTCCACTGTTTGGTTATCCTTCACGTAAGGTAAAACGAAGTATCCACCAGCCCCGACAGGGAAAGTCGAAAGAACAGAGATTATCACTCCTATCCTGTTAAGGAGGCCTTTGTCCCTCCTTATGAGGAAGTTTATAGCACGGTATAAGTTCACCATGGAGGAGATCATCAAAGCGTCACTTGCAATAGCTACACCTTCAGCTATGGGTCTGCTTATACCTAAGAGGGAGATAGAAGCCTGAAATATCAGGAACGCCAAGACGTAATAGGAGGAGAAAAGCCTGAGATTTCCCATCCCTTGGAGTATTTCAGGGGGAACTTTCTCTTCTCTCTCTCCCACCTTCACTGTCGGGACGAAAAGTGGGTATCTGCACTTTTCACAAAGCTGTGCGTTAGGTGGGTTCTCATATCCACATCTCGGACACTTCATTGATTGTGGGGCAGGCTCAGCGAA
>DAHF01000067.1:18749-19375 GCA_002495845.1 Sulfolobus sp. UBA167 | reverse complement strand
AAGGGATGTGAGCCGACCGACGAGAGGGAGTTCGAGAGCGAAATAAGGGAGGTTTTCTCGCTCCTTAATGACGTGTCAGAGGTCTTAGTCTACGGGAGGACTTACGGGACTCATAAACATGCCCACGTGTTNNGAGGGTCGCAAACAAGCCCTTAGTGTTACCAGAGGAAGAAGCTGTATCTACATTGAGACAACTTGACGTGAAGAGGCTCTTCGTCGCAACGCCTTACATACAGAAGAGAACCTTGGAGGAAGTCTCGTTCTTCAAGGAGAACGGTTTCGAGGTCACTGGTTATGACGGTCTTAACAAAGTCAGGGGAGTTGACATATCGAACACAGCTGTGTTTACGATATATAGGTTGGTGAAGAGGAACATTGAGGCGGTGAGGAAGTCTGACGCGGTTTACATAGCTTGTACAGCTTTAGCGACTTATGAGGCATCGAGGTACCTCCACGAGGACCTTGGGATTCCCGTGGTGACTGAGAACGCCGTAGCTATGNNGCTATGCTAGGAGCCTTAAATAGGATAGGAGTTAGCTTCTCCCCTCCAGGTTTCAGAGTTTGCACCCATCGATCACAAGTCACTTAGTCTGGAAGGTCATCATCTTGGAGTAATATGTGAAAAG
>DAHF01000067.1:0-18725 GCA_002495845.1 Sulfolobus sp. UBA167 | reverse complement strand
GGTTTAGAGTGAAGGCTACTCTTAAAGAAAAAACTCCTTTTTTCATTTTCCCGTCTAATCTAAGCTTCTAGCCTTATCTTAAATCCTTGTGTCCTATTTTCCTAGTGAGTGCGCGTGTTTTTAAAGATTTGACCTTATCCTTTACGAGCAAGTAAAACGGAACCGAGAAAAACACTAGAGAGATGGGAAGTGTGACGTACAAGAAATAGAAGTACCTCTGGAAGCTTACCTCTCCTTTACCTTGATTCAAGTGTACCTCCACGAAACCGTTGTAGCTCTTAGCGTCCAGGAAGAAGGAACGGCCTATGAGCAGTATCACGTCCCCCGTATAGTCCCCATCCTTCACTTCGATATAGCCTTGGTGAATCGTGATGCTTCCCCCTGCACTTGTACCGTTTGGATAGAGTATCAATCCCTGATATCCCTTGTTCTCGTAAAGGTAAGCTGTGGGATTCCCTGGGAAAGTCTTAACTAAGGTTAGTTCGCTGTCGTTAAGCGGAAGGAAGGTCACGACGTATTTTATTCCGTCAGTCTGATCTTTGACTTCCTCATTAACTTGGTAGTTGAAACAGACTACGTCTACTACCCCTGGCCATGAGAAGAAAGCTATCCTGTAAGGGTAAGTCTGTATGTTTGTTTCAACTATAGTATAGCAAGGCTCGTGAGAGGAAAGGTAACTATATACCTCGTAAAACTGCGGGATCACTTGGTAGGTAGGCGAGAAGTTCAGCTCCTGGTACGTTGAGCTCAGCGGGGAGTAAGAAGGGAGGAATACCCCTACCAGGACGATCAGGAAGATCACCCAAGTGAACCTAAAGAATGGAAAGGACAGTAAGATCAAGGAAAAAGAGAGCAGGAAAACCTTTTGTGGGAACGTAGTTATGGTGAGTATGAGAGAACCTAACAGAGGTACGTCTAGGGGATAGTGCATGAGGTAGACGAAGAGGAACATGACAAATGCCGACACAAAGGTCAAAGCCAGGGGCTCCTTCCTCCCTTCCTTAGACAATCTGGAGGCCCACGTAACGAGGACCATCGAGAGGAAGATTGAGAATATCATGACGCTGTAGATGAAGATGTCGTAAGTTATCTTGTAAGCTACGGGCTTGTACGCTGTTACGTCCACTATGTAGACGAAGAGCTCCTCTGGTAATTGCGAAGCGAATGAGACAACAATGGAGAGCAACATCAGAAGTATAGCCTTTGTTTTTCCCTCCATCAGGGAAATCACCATGAGGGGGAGCTCGAACACGAACGAGAAGAGGAACCCCTCGAAGTATACCAAGTTAGACAGGACTGTGAAGAGCGAAAGGAAGGCGAAGTTCTTGGTGCTTTGCTCCTTCATGAGCTTATATGAGCCTAGGAACACCATTGGCATGAAAGACATGGCAAACAATATCCCTGGAGAGTCCCCCAAGTATAGCATTGAGGAATAAGCCGGGTTCAGGGCGTATAAGAAGGGGAGGACATATACCACGAAGTCCTTGTAGACAAGTTCCCTCCTCTTCCTCGGGTTGTATTGATATAACTCCTTCATTGCAAAATGGAAAGTGATCACGCTTACAACAAACGGTGCTATTGTCTCTATCTTCTCAGCGTTGAGCGTCCCTAGGAGGGAGACGAGGTAAAAGAAAACTGTAGACACTGAGATTTCTCCAAATGTTCCATAGTCAGCCAAGGAGAAGTAAGGAGGAAAAGAAGGGTAGAGAGGAGGAGGTTCACTGTCAAGCATCGAAAAAGGACCTGAGGTGATGAGGTTTCTGAACACTAAGACTAAGAGACCTATCACGATGGCAACATACAAAAGCTCCTTCCTCCTCACGTCCATTACACTTCACCTCTTCATGATCAAGAGAACCAATGCCATAAACGCTATTAAAGGATACATCACATAGGACGAGAAGACGTAAGCCTTCCCGGTGCTCCCTAGCGAGAGGAATATGAGCACTCCAGAGACGATGAGGAGGGCCAAGTCGACTTCCCATTTAATTTTCATAATAAACCACCTATGGAAGTAAAGTAAATATCTCTTATCACAACAGGAGGAACGACATAACCAAGGCCACCACGATTATAGACCCAGCGAATATCCCGTTCTGCAAGCTCCTAGACTTGTATTCACCCTTCTGCAAGTCCTTCTCAACTGCTATGTAAGAGTAAATCCCATAGGTTATCGTGAGTGCACCCATGAAGATGAGGACTTCGCCGTAAATCACTGAGGAAGATAATGATACCTCCTTAGTCCCCTTTATCAAGTCGAGGAAGATCGCGAACTTAGCTATGACGAAGCCGAAACCTATCAATGCTATTCCAGTTCTCACCCAAGCTAGGAAAGTCCTCTCGTTAGCTAGGTGGTCTGTTGCGGATACCATAATGGTTAATTTTAGGTACGAATAAAAATCCTAAGGGGCTCTGGTTCCTACCACTTCCTCATCGTCGAACTTGAGGGAGAACCCTAGCTTCCTGCCTATAGCTATCATAGGGTAATTGTTAGGCAATGTATAAAATACCACTTTATGCATTCCTTTTTCCTTAGCAAGGGAAATCAAAGAAGATACTATTTTAGTTCCTATTCCAGTTCTCCTGTGCTCTCTCCTTACTACTAGGCTGAACTCGCCGTTATCATAGAGAGATCCCTCCCCAACAACCTTTCTATCTCTGCACGCTAGAATGGTGATGTGATCCTCTTGGGATAGGATTCTCTTCACCTCCTCCTCGCTAACCTTGTGATAAACGAAGAACCTCATGTAAAGGTCTTCATCTGTGAGGGAAGAATACAAGTCCATTAATTGTACTAAATCGTCCATGGAAGCGCGTCTAATTTCCAACACGTTTGTAACTACATTTAAAAGCAAAATATTCTTGTGGTCTCAAAAGTTTAAGCTCTTAGACGAGAAAGCCTTCCTATAAATTGCAGGATTGTAAAGAAATTATAAGAATATAAAGAAAGTTGCTAAAAAGAAAAATTAAGTTGATAGACTTAAAGGCATGAAATATAATTATTACACATTACAAAGTGTTGAGAGATGGGAAAAATAGTTATACCCTGTGAAAGGGCAACTAAGGACATAATACCCGCCATAAAAGTGGTGCTGATAAAGAACCTCAGCGAAGGCGGTATGACACAGTCCGAGATTGCTAAGACATTTGATATAACTACTGCAGACGTCAATTATTACCTTCATGGAAAGAGGGGAAATACGCCTATTACTAAAAAATTGGAAGAAAGCCCCGATTTCAACGGAATAGTTAAGGAGTATGCTCTGAGAATTCTTAACAAGAGAGATGAAACATTTAACTTGTGCATTCTTTGTAGTTATGCTAGGACTAAGGTGTTGAAAGAGAATCAGCTTTGTCCTTACGAGTGGTAATTGAACTGAATTACTGTTAGTTGCTGTAGGTCTTTAATTTGAACATTTTCTTTTTGTTAGTTCTCTTTGTTCAAGGAAAAAATTACATTCTTTTTGATTTTTAGGTTTTTCCCGACACGGTAATGATTTTAAGGTGAGTTTCTTTCTCATTTTTGTCAAGCTTTTTCCGTAACATTTTTCCTTTTTCTTGCTAATCTCAATTATGGCAGAAATTTTCGTATCAGACGTTAGGACTAAGATCGTAGTTACTTTAGGTCCTTCATCAATTGATAGAGCTAAGGAAATATCCAGATATGCGAACGTCTTTAGGTTCAACTTCGCCCACGGTGACGAGGACTCCCATGTGAAGTACTTCGAGAAGGTAAGTGGAACCAAGGTCCCAGTTCTCGTCGACTTGCCCGGTCCGAAGCTGAGGATAGGAGACCTCAAGTCTAAGGTAGTCCTCAAGAAAGGCGACAAGATTACCTTTTCTGATTCTGAAGGTATACCAGTAGAAGATCCCCTTTTTTATGACGCAGTTCAGGAAGGTCACGATATACTGTTAGCTGACGGGACGATAAGGGTTAGAATACTCGAGGTAGAGAAGGACAGAGTTGAGGGAGAGGTAGTGGAGGGCGGTGTCCTTACCTCGAGGAAAGGGATAAACATACCAGAGGCTAAGTTGAAGGCTGGACTCACTGAAAACGACGTCAAGCTCATGAAGGAAGCCTTAAGTTTGGGTTCCGACTTCATAGGTTTGTCCTTCGTGCTGAGCCCAGACGACGTTAAGAGAGCCAAGGAGATCGCGGGGGATAAGTCATGGATAGTATCGAAGATAGAAAAGAAGGAGGCCGTGACCAAGATAAGGGAAATAGTTGACGTGACAGACGCGGTGATGGTGGCAAGGGGAGACCTCGGGGTCGAGATCGGGCTAGAGAACCTACCAATAGTCCAAAGGAAGATAGTGAGGATCTCAAGGAACGCAGGTAAGCCCGTAATCCTGGCAACGCAAGTGTTAGAGTCTATGGTCAACAGCCCTGTTCCGACTAGGGCTGAGGTGATAGACGTGGCAAACTCGATAGTCCAAGGGGTAGACGCAATCATGCTCAGTGATGAGACCGCCGCAGGGAACTTTCCCTTAGAGAGCGTAAAGTACTTACACGGCACGATAATGGCAGTGGAGCCTCACGTGAGGGCTAAGAGACCTAAGGGGGACAACGAGGACGATGCCATAGCTATCGCGGGAGTGAAGGCTGCATACCTCTCCTCGGCGAGCGTCATAGCTGTGCACAGCAGGAGCGGGGCTTCAATCGTAAGGGTTTCCAGGATGAGGCCTAGGCAGAAGATATTAGGTCTATGCCCTGAAGAGAAAACGGCCAGGAAGTTGGTTTTATGTTGGGGAGTCTCCCCTCTCGTGGTAAAGAAGGCTGAGAACTTGAACGAAATAATCAACATAGTACAAGAAGTGGTCTCGAACCTGAACCTGAAGGGAAAAGTGGTGATCCTAGGAGGGGATCCGATGCAGGAGGAAGGTAAGACAAACTTCCTAATGATCAGGGGCTAGGAAACGCGAGAGATAGCCATATCCTTTCTCTTCACCTCTGACTAACTTGGATGCGAAGTCCCCCATGGCGGGAGCATAGCTCCACCCCAGCCTGCACGCACCAGTCGCTACGACTACGTTGTCCTTCCTGCCCAGTATCGGAAACCCGTCAGGAGAACATGGTCTAAGCCCCCACTTGATATCTACTACCCTCTCGATCTCGATTAACCTGNNAAACCTAGACGCAGACTTCATTATCTCTTCTCTCCTGTCGTGGTCGGAAAAGTCGGCGTCGAAACCGCCCGTGACCTTGACGAAGTCTAAGGGTGATATGGCTATTCCACTTTCAACGTGGACGAATGGGGAGTTCAAGGCTGGCTTCCCCACAACTCTGAAGCCCACACCTCGGAACGCGGTGAGGGGGACGTTAACGAAGTCCCTCACGTGAACCCCTGACGTCAGGACTACCACGTCGAAGTCGCTTAANNTTCAGACCTTTCACTTCCTTTTTGACTACCTTCACGCCCGCTAATTCTCTCTCCATTCTCTTCACGAACTTCTCCGTCGACAGCCTCGATAGCTCAGGGAAGAATATCCCGCCTGCGAATCCCTTCACTTCCACCTCTTCGAACTTGTTCCTGAAGGGAGACCTTTTTTCTTCTTCGATCCCGTTCTCAAAGTTAGCCTTGGACGAGTATACCTCTAGGAGTCCGTCCTCGAAGTACAGGAAGTCGTTTTCCTCCTCAGCCATCCTTTTATACTCCTTGAGGGAAAAGGAAGCCATCTTCCTCATGGTGTCCCAAGCCTCTTCTGGAGGGGACTTCTCCATCTCCTTGAGTAGGGTCACGAGCCACCTCTTGTCCACTTCCCTCATTACTGTGACTCCGCTGTTTCTGAACTTCAGCATCTTCTTTACCATGTTCAGGGAGTTTATCTTGTCGAACCTGAAGGGCTCTATCAACCCAGCTGCGTGAACTGAGCCGAAGCCGAGTTCTTCTTTTTCGAATATTGTGACTTCCTCTTCCTTGAGATAATAAGCCGTGAATAAACCTATTATTCCTCCGCCTACTACTGCGACCTTCAAGCGATTTCCTGTAGTATCCTCTCAGCCTCAATTTTAACTTTACTATCCTCCCTAGTTAGCTCATTGAGGTACTGTACCAGATCCCTTAGCTCATCCTTCTTGAGGTAACCCGTGGACAATGCTACCTTCCAAGCCATGATCCTCACTGAAGCCTTCTCGCTCTTCAACAGGGAAATGTACCTTCCCTTGTCCCTCTCGGTGAATATCCCATCCTTTACTAGTTCCTGGAAAAGCCTCCAAGCCTTCTTCCTAATCGTGGGGTACCTGCTCTTGAGTAACCTCCAGAACGAGTCCCTGACGCTATACACGAACCCCCAATCTATCAAGCCTAGGTCAACGAGTTCGTGCACCCTCTTCCAAGCCGACCACTTTATCGTGTCGGACTTGGCCTTCATGGTCCTCTCTATTCCCTTAACGTTAAGTGCAAGGTATAAGTCTATGTGGTTCCAAGCGTCTTCCCTGACTCCTTCCAATGGGTTCCACAGGAGAGACCTGAGGTAGAGCCTGCTTTTAGTCAGGGGTAAGATGTTGTCCTCCTTCATTTCCTCTAATACCTTCCAACCCTCGCTCCTCTTTCTCTGATCCGGGCTCCTGAGCAGGGATAACGTTTCCCTAAAGTTCACTTCACCCACCCGTAGCTACGAGGAATACAGTCAAGGTCTCGTTCGACCTGACCCTCTCGTCTTCGGGGACCGGGGTTTCTCCCCTGAGTACGACCGAGCCTTGAGGGGTATAACCTATCTTCTTCAGCAGCTCCCTGATTGTAGAGCCTTCTTCTACATCCACCTCCAATACCTTGGACTCCTTTATCAGGTTGACAGTCACTTTCATAATGAAAGATTCACGGTTCGAGACCTAAAAGTTTACAGTCCTGCCCTTCCTCATGAGCTCCTTCATTTTCTCCACAGCTGACTCGAGCTCTTTTTCGTCATCCGAATATGCCGAGATTGAGTCGGTATAGAAACAAGGCTTTTCGGAGTCCAGCCTCAGCCTCCCACATATCCTCGTCTTAGCTAGCTTGCCATTCTCCATCTCTTCAAGGGAGTACTTCCTATAGATGGAGATGACTCCTTTCTCTAATACTATGTTCCCAATGAACCTGCCCTTTAATACGTCCGCAATGGTGATATACGATGAAAGCTTAACGTTGTCTGCCCTCCTCATTATTGGTATCATGAGAGGATCAGCTGATATCTTTCCTTTGTCGGTTTCTATCCTGACGTCGTCCTCAGAGCACCCTCCTTCGGTTCTGGGCTCGAACTTAATTCCCATCAACACGTCTTCCCAAGTCACCTCTCCTAACTCTATGGAGGACTCTTCGAAAAGGGCTACTGTATGCCCTTGGATTGACACGCCAGTGCTGTAAAGTTCCTTATCGTAGTCTAGGTCGTCTATTTCGCCTGAGATGAGCCTCTGAAAGAGGGAATTGAGTTTTTCGTTTACCTCAGCATCGCTCCTTATTACCCTGAACGATCCGAAGCCGTAAGCTGGGACGTACATCATGAGGTACCCGTTGAGGTATACCGTGTGGTTTCCCACCCTCCCACTGTAGAGCGCGGAGAAGAGCGACTTGATGGACTCCAAGTCCAAGCCGGGTTCCACTGTGACCTCGAATCCCTTGCCTTTCACTACCTTCCTATCTCCGTCCTTCAGGGCAAACAGCGGAGGTTCCTCCTTGTATGTCTGATCCCCTTTTCCTTGCAAAACTCCTTGAGAACAGATTTCCATGTCTAAAAAGACGACGTAGCCCTATATTTAGCCATGTTAAGGGACTTCTTGTAGCAATCCAGCACTGAGTTAGTCACAGATCCCCACGTGAACTTCTCCTCCACCCTCTTGGACGCGTTCTCCCTGACCTTGTTCCAAGTGCTCACGTCGTTTGTTTTGAACGTCCTGAGCTTAGATAGGAGTCCTGCGTCGTTCCTCTCTCCTGCCTCAGCTAGGATCAGCGAGTCTATGATAGCGTTAGAGAGGTCACCTATGCTCTCCGGTGAGACCAACATCCCCGTCCCGTTGTTCTGATCTCCCCTGAGGTCAATTACGCTTTCCCTCAGGCCTCCGACGGCGTAAGCTATGACAGGGGTTCCCACAGCCATCGACTCTATTGCGTTTATTCCGAAGGGCTCCCACCTGGAGGGCACTGCGAAGGCTGAGGACACGTAATGGAATGTCTTATACAGCTCGTAGTCAAACCTTCCAAGGACGAGCCTCACGTTGTCCCTCAACTCAGATGCCCTATCTATGAGGTCTTGAAGCAATGCGTAGTCCCCTATTGGTATACCTAACGCTATCATCCTAGCGTCATGTACTTCGTTGACAACTCCACGCATAGCCCTCAAGAGCAAGTCCAATCCCTTCTGGAACGATAGCCTCCCCGTGAAGAGAACTAGAGGTCCCTCTCCCATGTCCTCCAAAGTCCAGTCGTCCCTTATTCCCAGTGACCTCCTTGCGTTCCATACCATGTTTCCAGTAGTGTAGTCCTCCGGGATTACCTTGAGAGTATGTAAAGACGAGAGCATCTTCTTCCTGCCTTCCCTCCTGTCCCTAGTTGAAAGGAACTTCTCTGCCAAGGACGATGCCTCCTTCACGCTCCAGTCAGTACCGTTGTACTCTACACAGCTCTTGTTCTCTATCCAGTTACCCACGAAGTTGTAGACGTCATATGTGAGGTAGCTGTAGCTCACAGTTGATACAACGTCAGCTTCATAGCAACCGAACTTCTCTATCGACCCTTGTGAGAGCGCGTCCCAGACGTAGGAGTACTTCATAAGGGAGTGGTGGGATACCATCCAAACGTAGTGATAGCTGTCCTCAACTCCGCTCCACTCAGCCGACGGGAAGTGCCATGTGGCAGACACCTTGTTGAGCAGGTGTATTGTAAATATCATAGGTATCACGACCCTCCTGTCCTCTAAGGTCTGCTTCACTTTCACGGCTGGAATAACGGAGTGCCAGTCGTTGGCGTGTATCAGATCGGGCAGGTTATCCGGCATGAATTGGAACGTTAGCCTCTCCATTCCCTTCGTAAAGAGGGAAGACTTCTCCATGGCGTTCTCGTATATGTTCCAAGAGTCCAGGATTTTCCCTGTGTCGTAGTCCAAACCCTTCACCATGATGACCTTGAACCCGTCCAGCTTGCCTTCCTCGAAGCCTATCCTGTAGTGGTAATATTTGCCGTCTGTCCCGCGTCTGTTTCCCTCAGCTGTGATCCCCATGTCCCTCAGGGAGAGCATCGATCTGTAATTTCCGTTCATGTGTCTTCCGTGTGAGGGCATCATTACCGTCACGTCGTACCCTCTCGTAGCTAATTCCTTTCCCAAGTAATAGACAACGTTACCCATACCTCCTACTCCTGCTACCTTGAACAGCTCGAAAGATAGGAACCAAACTCTCTTCACGTCGTCTGGTACCCATATTGACTCTATTCTCTTAAGCACCTTGAAGCCACCTCTTCAGGTTCTCCTCATGGGACTTAAACTTTGGCTCCCTCTTCAAGATCTCCATGAACTCCTCCTTATTCCATGCAACGGACGACCTCTTTCCCTGGGACGTGAAGAAGTAAGGTTCGTTCTTGACGTTAAGTGTGTGAAGTTCCTCGTCGAGGAAGACGTTGATCGCGAAGAACTCGTTTATAAACGCATCTATAGGAGATCCGAAGGCGTTGAAGTAGGAGTGAACTTCAGCAGGACCACCCTCGCCTAGGAACATGTAATAGTAGTTATCGCTAGTTGTGAAGTACTTCCAGACCTTCAATCTCTCCTTTCCTATCTCCTTGGAGGGCATCTCGGATCTCCTGACCATGTCGTCGTAAGCCCACTGCATTATGTTTCCCAACCAACTGCTCTCGTCCTTCTTTATGTCAGCCCAGGACGTAGTGCTATGAAATTTGAAAGAGTCGTAAGCGTCCCTCGACACTTCCTTAGGTAAAGTCATGGAGACCCCTTCTTTGTTTAGAGAAGAAGGTAGCCATCTCAGGAAGTCCAGTATCCCAGTGGACTGGTCGTGGTGTTCACCGAAGGTCTCGTAGTCTACGAAGACTAGACCGTTCTGGCCGGGAGTCCACTTCACCCACGACGCGAACTTGTCAGCCGTGAGCGGGTACTGGTCCCAAGCCTTGTTCGAAAACCTGAAGGCTATGTCGTCGCTCAGTCTATAGTTTCTAAAGAGTAACGATATCCCGCTGTCTTCGTGTTTGTAAATGTAGTTGGGATTCCTCCCATTCAGTTCCCTCTCAACTCCCTCGGTCAGGATAGCGTTGAAACCCAGCTTGCTAGCCTCTTGGGCTATCCTATTATTAGTTAGCAGTTCAGTGTTCTCGAACGTCACGGGAGTCTGCTTGAAGTAGGACTTGATCATGTCCTTATGTTCCTTCACTTGCTCCCTCCACTCTGTCATGTCCTCCCACATTGACGTCACTGAGTGGTAGTATGTCTGGGAAAGGAACTCGACGTTGTGCGTGTAAGATAGCTGTTGAAAGAGCTCTATCACGTCCTTGCCCCACTTCTCAGCTTGTTCAATGAAAGTCCCGCTGATCGAAAAGAAGAACTTCACATCCCTCCCCTCCTCTTCACCCCTTTCGATCTCCTCCAGTATGACGGTTGTCGCGGGCAAGTAACATCGCTTCTTGACCTTCTCGAATATCTCCCTGTTAACCTTCATGTCTATGAACCTCTCCTCAAGATATCCTCTGTAAACGGGATTCCAGAACATGTCCTTCCTTATTCTAAAAGGTTGATGTACCTCAAAGCCTACAGTTAATTTGTTCATAACTGTTTATATGTGGTCAACTATTATTAACAATCATGAACTGGAGTCTTTCCGATGTAAAAGTAGTTGTCCCGATAGGCGGTGAGGCGACTAGGCTCAGGCCTCTGACCATAGAGACTTCAAAGGCTACAGTGAGGTTGCTCAACAGACCTTTGATAGAGTTTCCAATAGCAGAGCTCGCGTCCCAGGGATTGAAGGAGTTCATATTCGGCGTGAAAGGTTACATCAATTACAGATCCCTCTTTGACACTTTCAAGGAAGGGGTAGGTTTCTCAGCTAGACATAGAATAAAACCAAGAATTCACTTCAAGTATCAGCCACGTGTGGACAGCGTCGGTAACGCAGATTCAGTGAGAATAAACATGGAGTACTACAGGATAGAAGAGCCAGTCCTCGTAATACAAGGCGACAACATCTTTAGGATGGACGTGAGGAAAGCCTTGGAGTACCACGACGAGAGGAAAGCGATGATGACTATCGTGCTCAAGAAGAGCGAGGACGTGAGGGAGTTCGGCGTCGCAGACGTGGACAAGGACATGGTGATAAAGAGGTTCGTAGAGAAGCCCAAGAGACCTGAGGACGCGCCGTCGAACCTGATAAACACGGGGATATATATACTATCGCCCGAGATAAGGAAGGTCTTCAAGTCCAACGAAATGACTGAGATGCTGAAGCAGGGCAAAATGGACTTTGGCAACGACGTAATACCCTTCCTCATAAGGAAGGGTTACCCCGTTTACGGTTACGTCACCGAGGACATATGGTTCGACGTAGGGACTCCCGACAGATATCTGGACGCTATGTTGACCCTCTTAAGGGAACTGCCGGACAGTGAAATAGAAGGCATAAGGATAGACAGAGAGAAGAGGATATTCGTTCAGGGTACGAGTCCAGACTCAGTCAGGAGGAGGAACGTCATAAGGAATAAGTACAAGAAGGGTAAGATCTCAATAGAGGGTAACGTCCTCATAGGCAGGCACTGCCAAGTGAACGAGGAAACACACATCGAGAATTCTTCGATAGACAACTTCACCATCCTTGGGAAGGGAGTGAAAGTTATTAATTCCTCGGTCATGGACAGGGTATACGTTGGCGACGGCGCCGTGATAGAGGACTCAATCATAGGTAGGCACGTGGAGATCAGGTCCACTCATGGTAAGCCCGTGAAGGTGATAAACAGCGTGATCGGTGACGACGTTGTGATCATGGGCGGAGTCGAACTAACTAGGTCGAGGATCTATCCGCATAAAGTAGTGAACGAAGGAAGCAAGATGAACGACACTGTACTGACGTGAAACCATGAGGGTAGCGAGCTTAGGAAACGGCAACCTGCTTGTTAACGTGGATGAGAAGGGAAGGATAGTAGATTTGTATTATCCTTATGTCGGAATGGAGAACCAGACCTCAGGAGAGCCTATAAGGTATGCCGTGTTCAGCGAAGGTTTGACGAGCGTGGACGATGAATGGAAGACTGAGGTGGGATATCTCGACTCCACGAACATTGTTGAGGCTAGGCTGAGCTCCGAGAAGCTCAAGGTATCAATGCTGACATACTACTTCCTTGACAACGAGGAGAACACGCTATACTCCTTGATAAAGGTGTTCAACTACTCTGCCGAGAGAAGGGACGTTAAACTGTTCTTCGTGAACAACTTCAACTTGTATGCTTCGTCCTTCGGGGACACCGGGTTTTACGACCCTTTGACGCAGTCCGTAATACACTATAAGGCTAAGAGGTACATAGGAGTGAAGCTTTTCTCAACCTCGTCTTTCACTGAGGAATATCAAATCTCAAAGGGTGACCTTATGTATGACGTTTACGATGGAAAGCTAGACGGGGGAACCATAGCTAATGGGGACGTGAATTCAGCGGTGGCAGTTAACCTCACGATAGATGCTAACAGCTTCTCGAAGGCATACTTTACGATATCCTTCTCCAGGGAGCTCGAAGACCTCAGAAGGACGTTGAGGAAGGTGAACTTCGCTCAAGTAGAGACTTCCTTCACATTAAGCTATATGTTCTGGAAGAACTGGCTCTCTAAAACCTCATTCAAGTTCACAGAGGACAAGTTGAGGAAACTTTACAACGTTAGTCTGTTGGCTGTGAGGAACCACATGGATGGCAGGGGAAGCCTGATAGCTTCGTCTGACTACTCCTTCGTCAAGGTATATGCTGACTCCTATCAGTACTGTTGGCCGCGCGACTGCGCCTACGCTGCCTACGCCTTAGAGATCGCAGGTTACAGAGAGCTCGTCAATAGACACCTCAATTTCATGGAGTGCATAACTAGCAACGAAGGTTTCTTTTACCACAAGTACAACCCAGACGGTAGCTTAGCGAGCTCGTGGCACCCGTGGGTGATGGACGGAAAGCCTATATACCCAATACAGGAGGACGAGACCGCGTTGCCTATCTGGCTCATGGGTACGCACTTCGAGGCTGTTGAAGACGTAGACGAGATAGAGAAGCCCTATAAGAAGTTCGTGAAAAGGTCTATGAAGTTCCTCATGGACTATATGGAAGAAGGACTACCTAAGCCTTCCTTCGATCTCTGGGAAGAGAGGTACGGGATTCATACATTCACGGTTGCCACAGTCTACGGTGCACTCCAGAAGGGAGCGCGGTTAGCCAAGGCTATGGGAGACGAGGTGCTCGCAGAGGACTCTATAGAGGTAGCCACGTCCATGAAGGAAGTTGCAATGAAGAGGATGGTTAACAACGGTAGGTTCATAAGGAGGATAGATGAACACGGCGAGAAGGACATGGTAATAGATGCGAGCATGTACGCGCCGTATTTCTTCGGCATGGTAAAGCCAGACGACCCTATAATGGTGAGGACTGTACAAGAGATTGAAAGCAAGCTCAAGGTCAACGGAGGGATAGTCAGGTACGAGAACGACTTTTACCAGAGGAGGAAGAAGGATCCAAACCCGTGGATAATCACCACGCTCTGGTTAGCTGAGTACTACGCAGACCTAGGAAAGGTTGAGAAAGCTAGGGAATACATAGACTGGGTCTCGTCCAGGGCGATCTCCTCTGGACTACTCCCGGAGCAGGTCGACCCGGAGACTGGGGAGCCTACATCAGTAACCCCCCTTATCTGGTCTCACGCTGAGTACATAATAGCTATTAACAAGGCTATGAAGAATTAATAGAACAAAACATGATCCTCCCAGACGACTGCGAAGACAAAGAATGGATCATTCCGACCAGGACAGGGGGATACTCCTCTTCAACGGTGTGCGGGGTCAACTCCAGGACTTACCACGGTTTTCTGGTCGTACCGCAGAACCCACCTCACTTCAGGTTTCTGATTCTCTCAAAGTTCGAGGACTTCCTGAGGTTGGGAAAGGAGGAAGTACCCTTGAACACTAACCATTACGTGGGAGGATTCTACCCTGACGGCTACAAGTTCATAACTAGGTTCGAGAGAGGGAGCAACTACGTCAGATGGTACTACGAGTACGGCACGGTTGACGTGGAGAAGACTCTGGTTGTAAACAAGTTCTACAACGCAGTAGACATAACCTACAAGTCAACTAAGGGAACCTTCAGGGTGTGCCCACTTTTAACCTATAGGAGCCACCACTTGACTTGGAAGAGCGGACGTGGGTTCTTCATGATGGAAACCCAGGGGGACAGGATAAACATCCTCTTCGAGAACAAGCGAATCTTGACCATGGAGATAGAAGGAGACAATAAGATAGAGCCAACAGGATACTGGTATTATAACTTCATGTATAAGCTCGACAAGGAGAACGGGTCTAACTACCAAGAGGACCTCTACAACCCTTTTTGCGTGTATTCCAGCTCAAATCAGCTTGTCATCCACGCTTACAGCGGTGAGAGACCTAGCCCCATGCCCCTCAAGGTGATGCACAGGGACCCCGTGAAGCTCTTGGGGGAATCGTCGTTGGACTTCCTCGTGAAGGGAGACAAAGGATGGGCCCTTATAGCCGGATACCACTGGTTCGACGAGTGGGGCAGGGACACCTTCGTGTCAATGGAAGGGGCCCTCCTCATGAACGGGGGTACTAAGGAGGCCTCAGACATAATAAAGAGGTACTTCCTCGAGGAAGAGAAAGGGATGTTGCCAAACAGCTTCATAGACTACAACGGTGAGCCCGTTTACAGAGGTGTAGATGTCTCTCTGTGGGGGATAAACGCGGTCTATAGGTACTATACTTATACTCATGATAAGGATTTGGTAAAGCAGGTATTTGATAAAATGGAAGACGTAATCGAATGGTACGGCAAAGGTAACGGGATAGTCTACAACAAGGAAGGTTTGATTTTCCACCGAGGAGCTCCCAGGACTTGGATGGACGCACAGTATGACGGAGTCATAGTAACCCCGAGAGAGGGAGCAGCGGTCGAAGTCAACGCCTTGTGGTATAACGCCTTGATGGAGATGGACTTCCTCTCCAAGATCTTGGAACAAGGCGACGAAAGGTATGTCCAGATGGCTGAAAAAACTAAGGAGTCCTTCCTGTCCGCCTTCAGAGGTGAGAACTACCTCCACGACGTAATAGACTGGGAAGGAAGGCCGGACAGATCGCTCAGGCCTAACCAGATACTTGCAGTGTCACTTCCTTTCCCTATAGTTGAGGGAGACTTAGCCAAGAAAGTTGTAAACGCAGTAGAGGACTCTCTCTTCAGGCCTTATGGCCTTAGTTCTCTGTCTAGAAATTCTCCGGACTATAGACCCGTGTATAAGGGGGACAGAGCGTCGAGGGATAGCGCTTACCACAATGGCCCAATATGGCCTTGGTTGTTGGGGAGCTTCATAGACGCAAAAATAAGGATTGAGAGCAACCAGATAATGCTGAAGTTGTTGATAGACCAACTCAGGCCCCTCCTCTCTTTAGCAGAGAAAAACGGGGGTTATCTGCCGGAGATTTTCGACGACGTCCCTCCTTATAAACCAAGGGGGTGCATAGCACAAGCTTGGAGCAACGCTGAGGTCTACAGAGGAATAAATAAGTTGATCAAGCTTTAGCGTTTCTATTTACCTGTGAACTATCCCCCTCACGGGTATCCTCTCCTTACGATTTTCCTTCTCTGAGCAACTTCTTCACGAGGTTCCATAGAACCGTTCTGTGATGCCACGTGTTGTTAGGGAGTATTCGCTCTCCACACTGTAGTTCCCCATCTTTGTACCGATTCAGCTCTTCCAGCCTTGATCCATATGTTACTAATAAACTATTCTAGGAGCTATCCATCCCCTGCGTAAGGAACTT
Source organism: Sulfolobus sp. UBA167 (assembly GCA_002495845.1). Taxonomy (GTDB): domain Archaea; phylum Thermoproteota; class Thermoprotei_A; order Sulfolobales; family Sulfolobaceae; genus Sulfuracidifex. The sequence continues at coordinate 2,740 of DAHF01000067.1, read as the reverse complement.
TCAACCCTTAACCCCATTTAGGTTAAATGGTCTGAAATAGTGAAAGGAGGACAAAGACGACAACATTGAATTTTTGTTATAAATTTCTTTGTGCACATTTAGGTTTTTCCTTCAATTTGGGACTTTTTTCAAACTACATAGATCTAGTTCCTATTTCACCTGATCTTCGTCCTTGTCATCAGAAATGTCAAGGAGGTTCAGAGGCGTAATTATTAATTTACTTTTTTCTATCAACAAAATCAAGTATTTTTCTTAATTTCTTCCATACATTAATAAAAAAGTATAAGTTCACCTATAGGGTATTAGCAAACTAAAGTAAGTTTAAATATGTTAAATAATATAACTAATATCATGGCCCAGCCTAAGGAAAGGGATATTATAATAGAGAAACTGGACTCTCACTCAACAACTTCGATTTATTGGTCTCTGACTATCCTCGCCACAATAGGCGGATTCCTCTTCGGATATGACACGTCAAACATAGGGTCAGCGCTCGACCTAATGAAGAGCGTATTTCCTGGTCTTTCGTCACCTTTAGTCGAGGGATACTTAGTAGCAGGCGCTTCTCTAGGCGCCGCAGTAGGTGCTATAATAGCTGGCCCCGTGACCGATAAGTTCGGAAGGAAATCAATGCTTATAGTAGACGCAGCGATCTACGCAATAGGTGCAATAGTCTCCGCTTTCACCGTAAACGTACCCATGATCCTAGTAGCCAGGACTTTCATAGGGTTGGCAGTAGGAGCTGACTCTGGTATAGCTACAGCTTACATCGCTGAGTATGCTCCTAAGTCAAGGAGAGGATCTCTCTCTATATTGCAACAGTGGATGATAACGATAGGAATATTGTCAGCTTACTTGGTGGGGCTAGCGACGCTTTACGCCCTACCTTCTTATGCCTTTTCTCTGGATTGGAGGATCATGCTCGGGGTCGCGGCCATCCCAGCGCTGATAGGCTTAGCTTTCAGGTTCAGAATGCCCGAGTCACCGAGGTGGTTGATAGAGAAAGGTAAGTTCTCAAAGCTCAGGAGCGATTTATCCAAGTTGGGTATAGAGGTCAGCGAGGACGAATTGAAGGGAATAAATCTACCCAAGAAAGGAAAGATAACCCCTGGGATCAAGAGGGCTCTCCTGATAGCTGGACTTTTCATGGTATTTCAGCAAATAACGGGCATAAACATTCCGTTCTACTACGGGCCCACAATCTTATCCAAATACTTCTCAGCCTCAGGCGAGGTCTCTACAATAGAGGTAGGGATACTTGCAACTACAGTCCTGGCGGTAATTAACGTGGCTTCAACTTATATAGGTTTCAAGTACATCGATTCCTACGGTAGGAAGTCGATCGCTAGACTCGGTTACGCAGGCATGGCGGGATTCATGGTCTTAGGAATTGCGTCGTTCGTCTTAGCTTCTGGCATAGATAAGACTATCGGGCTTATGGTTGCCTTCTCAGGTTTCATCATATTCTTCGCCTTCGGGGTCGGAGGCACTGGATGGCTGATACAAGGAGAGTACTTCCCTACAGAGGTCAGAGGAAGGATGGCAGCTACTGTTGCATTCATAGATTGGATAGCTAACTTCGCAATAACCGAGATATTTCCAGTCATGGACTCGAGCGTGGGATTGGGGGTCAGCATGGGAATATTTGCCTTATTGTCGGTAGTAGCTGTAGTCTTCGTCATGACATCAGTGCCTGAGACGAAGGGCTTATCAGTGGAGGAGATAGCTGAGATGTTCGAGAAGAAAGCTAATGGCTATGAAGCAACAAAATAAAGATATATTGTATTTTTTAATTTTTTTCCCTTCGCCTTATCTTTTATTTGGCAATGGAGAGATAAGAAATCGCGTGAAGGCCTTGATTGTAAAATTACTTTACAAGTCCTATCAAATCCGTGGTTCAAATCCTATCTAATGCATTAATTTTTTCCTGAATTTAGAGATAATAACTTCTAAGGCTTTATTCTTAGTATTGTAATAAAGCAATTCGCTGATACTAATATATTTATTTCGTTCTTTCCACCTAGTCTACTGAGATTACATGTTATTGGGTAAGGAATAACAAAGGTAGATCTGTGCCCTATATTCTTCGTTAGATTTATATATAGAAGAGAAATTAAGATATTTGTGTTGCCGTGGTAGTCTAGTGGCCTAGGATGGGGGCCTGTCGAGCCCCTGACCCGGGTTCAAATCCCGGCCGCGGCGCTATTTTACGTTTTTCTTTTCATTATCTCTGAAAGAAATTGATGGTAATGTAACGCCCGATGGAGAAAGAGGTCATACACCATGTTCTCGAGCTCCTTAGAATTACAAGGTTTGTAGAGAAAGTTAACAACAAATATTACTCTAGATTCAGAGAAGTAGCCGAACTTGTTTTAGAGGCTAAAAAATGAAGATATTGTGAATTGAGTTAACTTTATTCCTTCTGAANNAGGGGGTACCCCCTAAGACCCCCAAATTTGTACGGAATTTATCAAGGGCAAACATTTGTCGCTTTACAGATAGCTCTACAATTTGTAGGTCCTTACAATACTTATGTATTATGCGCTCAAGTATGGACTTCACAAGGGGAAATAGCTAGTTACGGAATAACTGTTAATCTTGTTCCTGGTCAAGAAGAATATCTGTCAATGAGTTATTATGGCCAAGACGGGTACGCTGCAGTAGGTTTGAGCGGACAGCCTGCAATATATTTCCCGGTAACTTATGACTACGGTAACTATAAGTATGTCATTCAAACTAA
>DAHF01000099.1 GCA_002495845.1 Sulfolobus sp. UBA167 | reverse complement strand
AGGAATGGAAAATCTTTCTAAACAATAGATCATTATAAAAACATTTCTTCACCTTTCAGGACTGACCCTTAAATCATCTGATTCTTCTTTTTTACTCTGCCTTTAAGTATTTATCTGCAACTAATGTCCCTATAATTAGTGAAATGACGCCGAATAATACAAGAAACAACATATAGTCTATCGTTGGTGGGTCTCCGTAAACTAGAGCATCTCTTCCTATTTCAGCGGCATAAGTGATAGGGTTTCCATCGCTTATTATTTTCAGCCATGATGGGAAGAACGCCCGAGGGAATAGGGCTGTACTTGAAAACATCAGTGGGAAGTTTATCAGATTTGATATAACACCTGGTGCCTGCCAGTCGCTTGAATTTATGGTAACTATTGAATAGAGTGATGAAAATCCTATTCCAAGGAAGATCATCCCTATAATCCACTCTATCAGTGCCATGACGCTGAGGTTGAACGTGACACCTAAGGCTAAGCTGGCTAGGAGCATGACGGGTATTTGAAGGAGCCCTCTGGTCATTCCACCCATGACTTTTGCTAGGAAAATGGCGGACTTCCTCGTAGGCGTTACTAAAACTCTTCTTAAGTAACCGAACCTTTTGTCCTGGACGAAACTCATGGAACTGAACATCCCCACAGTTACCATGCTTATCGATAGTTCTCCAGGAAGTATGAAAGCGATATAGTCCTTGGTATGAAAGAATGATTCCAAGAATTGTGCAGGAGCCCCTGAGAAGCTACTTCCGAAGAACACTAGCCACATTAAAGGCTGTATGAGTATTGTTAGCCACATGAACTTGCTCCTAAAAGTCCTTTTCAGCTCTCTCTTATAGAGAGCGATCACTTTCTCCATCATTTTCTCGACCTCCTTAGCATTGCATAGAACTTCCTAGCGTCGAAGTCTCCCTCCTCTATTGTACTTCCGGTCAGGTTGAGGAAAGCTGTGTCAAGGGATGCCTTCTCTATCTTTAAGGACTTTACTCTGAACTGTGAAAGGTCTTTTAACATGCTAACAAGTATCTCTTCAGCGTTTCCGACCTTAATCCTTATGGAGTTCTCTTTGACGACAACTTGACCATACTTTTCAAAAATTTTGTAGTCAACGTTACCATGGAATTGTATATCTATTACATCTCCCCCATATTTGGACTTAAGCTCCTCTGGCGAACCTATAGCAACTATCTTACCTTTGTTTATAATTGCTATTCTCTCACATAACATGTCAGCTTCTTCCATGTAATGTGTAGTTAGGAGTACTGTGACCCCAAAGTCCTTGTTGATTTTCCTGATTATATCCCAAAGAGACTTCCTAGTAGACACGTCAAGCCCTATCGTGGGTTCATCCATGAACACTATCTCAGGTGAGTGCAATAACGCCATTGAAATTTCTACCTTTTTCCTCATTCCTGTTGAGAATTTACCTAGTTGTCTGTCTTTAAATTCAAATATTCCGAAGTAATCGAGCAACTGTTTTGCTCTTTCCTTCCATTCCTTAAGGCCTTCTAACTTTGCTTGTAGTTCAAGGTTTTCCCATGCTGTCAAGTCATCGTCTACTATCACATCAGCTGAGATCCACCCGATTTTCTTTTTCACTTCGTTCGGCTTTTTCGTTACGTCAATGTTAGATACGAGGACCTTCCCTGACGTGGGCAAAGTCAACCCAGTCATGATCTTTATGGTGGTCGTTTTCCCCGCGCCGTTTGGTCCTAAAAGTCCGAATACCTCTCCCTCTCTTACGTCGAATGAGATATGGTCTAAAGCTGTGAAGTCTCCGTATTTCTTCACTAGATCTTCTACTAGAATAGATTGCTCATCCATATTTTAAAAAATACAAACTAATCCTTTATAGTTTTCGATTTCGATATCGGTTACTTCACTACGAGAACTGGAACATCTGACTTGCTCACAATTTCCGATGAGACGCTCCCTAGTATGGTCTTCTTAATTCCTGAAAGCCCTCTGCTACCAGTTACGATCATGTTACAGCTTATCTTCTTACAGTATTCAATAATTGAATCTGCAACATCGTTACTTTCAAGAACTTCACTAAAAACAGGAAATTCCTTTATGTTTTCTTTTATCGAGTTTAAACTATTCTTAGCCTTCTCCTCGCTTTCGATTATAACTTGTTCTGGGGACCTAGGAGCTTCCTTTATAACACTTACCATATATAGCTCGTCCTCTTTTTTAAGTAGAGATAAAACCATTCCTAGAGCTTTCTTTGAATGCTCTGAACCATCGAAACCTAGAACTACTTTCATGGAATTAAGTTAGAATATAGGTTTAAAAATATTAGAGAAGTAAACATAAATTAGTTTAATACTAAAGGCACTTAAAATGAAAAGGGTTCATAAAAACTCGTCTGTAATTGTGATAGAAATGAAAAATGCTAAATTCTCTTTCCCATCTCTCTCATAGCCAAAAGGAATACCCATAAGCCTTTCTTTGTCGTGGGGTCATTGAAAAGCGATATTAGATCCTTGTTTGTTACCTTTTCCTTCTTTTTGACCTCTTCTTTTAATTCCTCGCTTGTTATTCCCTTTATGAACGCCATTGGTATTTCGTCAAATGAAATCGAAAGAAACTGATCTATCTTAGGTATCGAGTCTAAGGCCGTTGCAAGGTAATTGCCAAGCTTTTGCACAGTCTCATCATTTACCATGTCCTTGAGGCTCTTCATACCGTAAAGGAGTCCCTTTACGGTCTCCAAGGTTCCATCCTCTTTTAGCTCCTCATACTGGTTAAGAACATCGCTTAGAACGTCAGCCTTTCTTAGTATATTAACAATGTGTAAATTCACCTTTTCATCAGAAATTTCCTTCCCTATGGTAAGTATACCAGATATTGAAGTGGCAAGGTTTTCTGCAACGTCATCAGTCATGATGTCTTTCAAGAAATTGAAGCTGTATGTCAAATCCTCAAATAGCTGTTGCGAAGGATCGCTTTCTTTTATTTCTTCCTGCGATTTAGTCATACTATCGCCTTAGCCGTTACGTTCCAATACATCTTGTTATACATTAGCTTTCCCCACCAATGAATGTAAGAAGGTGGTGGAGGGACTGGAGGCTTGTTGTAGTTGAACCTTATGTATGTTGCGCTGTCGAGCCCAGTTGCTATGTAGCACAACACTGAACCATCAAAGCTCTTCTTCTCCACGTCTCCCCTAACGTCATTCGCTACATTATTAGAAATGATATACGACTCAAAGTCGGCCGTGGATCCAGCTTTGGAGATGGGTAGGTCTGTCGCGTCACCTATTACGTAGACATCGGAGTTTCCTTTCATGTTTAACGTGAACTTGTCTGTAGGAACCCATCTCCTTCTGTCGCCTATCTCAGAATCTTGTATTATCTTGGATCCTATGTTTGGTGGGACAGATATAAGTAAATCATAGTTTAGCTTCTCACCTTCTGAGGACTCTATGATCTTTTTCTCTGGATCAACTGACGTGACATTGAAAGGAGAAATCACCTCTATTCCCCTTTCTTCGAAGATTTTAGAAATCACCTTGTTAGTTGAGTCTATTCCAAATACTCTGCCAGATGGGTTTCCTACAGGGAAAGTGTATATCACTCTGGTCTTCTCTCTGATTCCACGCTTCTTTGCCATGTCCTCCAGGAGCATGGTAATCTCAAGGGGGGCTACTGGGCATCTATGAGGCAGCTTAGAGACGTTTACTACAACAGTACCTCCGGAAAAATCGGCTAATTTCTCCCTCAGCTTTATGGATGACTCCATCTCAAATGGAGTTAGGGATCCTTCTCTGTAACCTTTTATCTCGTTCCATGCATATTCTACTCCAGTAGCTATTACCAGATCATCGTATCTGTGTTTCCTTTCGTCTTCAGTTATGACCTCGTGGTTCCCCACGTCGATTTTCTTCATTTTTCCAGCTAGACCGGTTGAAAGTTTGATCCTAGGATCTAGCAAGTATTTTTCCTTCTTCACCAAGGAAGAGCTGTCCTCTACACCGAAAGAGAGCAGAAGCTGTCCAGGTAAGTAAACATGATCGTCACTCTCCGTGAGAACCTCTATTTCGACTTCTCCCTTATCTAGTTCCTGATTCAGCTTCTGTGCTATCCTGTTTGCAACTATGGTACCTGCTATTCCGCCTCCAGCAATTACGACTTTCTTCATGAATATCACCTTCCTATAACAAACTTGAACTTGTTCTCTTCTTGCTGTTCACTCACAAGCTTGTACCCTGTAGCTTTAACCCATTCTCTTACTTGTTTCGCCGTTTCAGCATCTCCAATTATAGCTTCGATAGCTTCATCCTCATTTATTTCACCCATGACACCAAGCAGTTCGCCAATAGGACCAGCGCACGTCGAGCCGGTTAAGTCAAGTGTTTTATAAATTTTGAGCATAACCAACTTTTCACCTAATAATTACATAACTCTCGCATTCTTAAAAATTTTCTTTTCTTTTCATACTTTTTTAATCTCTCAACGAAATTATGTAATTTTATTTGAAAAACAAAATAATAAAGTAAAAGATCATATTTAACCTGCTATAGTATTATATCTATTTTTTAAAAAATAAATAACAAAATGAATGAAGCGTATGGCTATAAATGAGGAGTGAACTATCCCGCCATTGCGGAAGGGGCTTCCTGACTCATGGCCATGCCTTGCCAGTAACGAAGTGCTGGTAGAGGGCGGAGCTCCACAGACACTACGAGTTCCAACCCTGATCTTTTCAGGATATTCAGGGAAGCGTTGCAGTCACGGTGGGTGACTAAACCACACTTTGGGCAGACGAACACACGATCAGAG
>DAHF01000125.1:5915-7488 GCA_002495845.1 Sulfolobus sp. UBA167 | reverse complement strand
ATAGCCTATCCATATCTGGTAGCAAGAATGAAGGATAGGACTCATACCTTTACAGTCAATACTAAATGTAATCAAATAATAATATTAACAGTTCAAGAACCTCATTACAGCGGTGAGCTTGTTGGCTGAGCTCAGGAGAAGAGTGCTTCACATCCTAGATTTGATCCCATTATCTACCTCTAGCGTAGCCCCAGCGTTCAGCATCTCCGCAGCATACGGTGTAATGACAGGAATCATGGGGGTTCATGCTACTATGTCAGTCCTCGTAGCTTTCCCTTTCTTTTTGATGGCTTCATTCCTCCTCAGGAAATTGAACAAGATATCGCCCAATGCGGGCGCGTCTTACCACTGGGGAGCTAAGCTGGTGGGGAAAAGGTACGGCTTGTTTCAATTCTGGATAGTATCCTTGGCTTACTTCCTTTCCTTACCCCCGATCGTAATACCCGCAGGAGAGTATACATTAGACCTCCTCTATAGGTTGGGAATCATAAGCTACTCATTTGAAAGCGTGCTGTGGGACTCAATTGTAGGTATAGTGTGGGTGATCATAGCCACGGTACCGCTTATGCTCGGTGCTAAACCTACTGCTAAACTGACTGAGGTATTTCTAGCTGTGGAGCTAGCAGTGCTGGTAAGTTTCATCGTGATAGGGATATACTCCATTCCTAGGTCAGTTAACGCTTTCTCCCCCTTGATGTTCTTCGACGGGGAATTCCTCCTCAGTCCCAGGGAGTTCCTGAGCTTGGCAGCGACCTTGGTAATAGTGGCTACTATACTTGACGGCTGGGAGATAGACAGTTACGCTTCCGAGGAATCCCAGAAGCCTTCCCAATGGCCTGGGCTATCTGGCATAGCTGGGCTGGTGATAGTCTTTTCAATCTACATGATTACAATGCCACTCATGTCCATGGAGACCCCTACCGCGGAGCTCAGCGTCTCGGTCGACCCCTTAGCTACATGGGCTACGCAGGTGATTCCAGGATACGTGTGGGTCATGGACATCGCAGTTATATCCTCCACGGCTAGCTCGCTTTGGCTTACAGCTTACATACTGAGCAGGGTATGGTACTCAGCTGGCAGAGAGGGAGTACTGCCATCTAAGTTCTCGTCAGTGACGCGAAACGGAAGTCCTTGGTTAGCAGTTCTCACGATCAGTGTGCTAGAAATAGCTGTACAAACACTGCAACTCTCTTTTCCAAGCTTACAGTCTTTCTTCGGGCTCGTCCTGACCGCCGCGGGGGCATTCCTCTCCCTGGAGTTCGGCATGGACTCTATTACCGTCACTTACCTTGCAGTGAAAGGTTCTGTCTCTAGAAGGTTCGGGGTAATCTCGACGTTGACCGCGCTGTTCATGTTCTCAGTTGTCTCCCTGGGCGTGTTAGACGCTGGCCAAGCATTCGGGATCAGCTCGTCCCAATACGCTCTCGTATTGCTAATGCTCAGTGCCATAGGCTTCGTCTTCCTGCTAAGAAGAAAGAAGATGAAAGTAGTAGAGGTGAACCTCGATGAGGGAGATTATGAAAAAACGTGGAACAAGGAATCCAGACGCTAATATCCACGTATCGTGAACTAT
>DAHF01000125.1:4197-5867 GCA_002495845.1 Sulfolobus sp. UBA167 | reverse complement strand
GAACCGTTCTGTGATGATACTTGTGGTCACGGAGTGTTTGATCTCCACAGTGTAAGTTACCTCAGACCAATGGATATCCCACCTAGGCCTTGGTCTTGATATTATTTCTCTTTGCATAAAAACTCTTCTAGGGGGTTATTCATCCCTAGGCTATCCCTCACGGAAGTGGACTTTTACTCCATTAACCCATGTTAAGTTAGAAAGACATCTTTTTCTTTATCTAATTTAAAAACCTTTTTTCAATAGAACTATATAAACTAGATATGTCGTCATATATCTATATTTTCTAATTTGATTACGTTTAAATTCAGCTCAACTATGTTAGTTCCAATGAAACTAGGTGACGTATTCAAACCCTTGGATGATAAGAAGTTCAGCATGTTCCACATAAAAAGCCTGTTCACTACAAGTATGGGAGTTTTCTCGGACGGATATCTGCTCTCATCCATAAGCCTCGTCCTCCTCTTCGTGCTGACAGACTTCGGCATAACAAAAACCAGTTCGTCCTACGAGTTCTGGCTGGGAACTCTCTCAGGGACGGTCTTCATAGGCTGTAGGTGCGATACTTTTCGGATACTTAGCCAACAAGGGCAGGAAGACGTTCTACGGGATAGACGTCATGCTCATGACTGTAGGTGCTGCACTTCAAGCCTTCGCTACATCCCCAACCGAGCTGGCAGTGATCAGGTTCCTCGTAGGTCTAGGTACTGGCGCGGACTACGTTCTGTCCCCGCTGATAATGGCTGAACACTCCAACGCTAAGGACAGGGGAAAGCTGATAGCTATAGGCTTCGGGCTGATGTGGAGTCTCGGTGCAGTAACTGCATCTGTTGAGTTCCTCGGACTTGAGGCACTCTCAGTGCCCCACAGCCTAATGTGGAGGATAATCTTAGGTGCGGGAGCTATCCCGGCAGCCTCAGTGATTTACCTCAGGAGAAAGGTGCCTGAGACGAGCAGGTTCTTGCTCAGGATAAAAGGCGACGTTAACAAGTTCGAGACCGTGGTGAAGCAGATAACCGGAGAGAACGTCAAGGCTGACTCAAACTTAGCTGACAGGAACCGTATCTCCACATACTTCGCAAGGTACGCTAAGATATTCATCATGGCATGCGTACTATGGTTCCTCTTCGACTTGACGGGGTACGCCAACGGACTCTTCGGTCCCACACTAATAGCTAGATCGATAGGGATCTACAACCCTGCAGTGTTTTCCTTGATAGTATCAGTGATATTTGGCTTCCCAGGTAAGCTCATCGGGATTTCGAGCATTGACAAGGTAGGCAGGAAGCCACTCCAAGCTATAGGGGCTGCAGGAGAAGGGTTGTTCCTCCTCCTATTCGCGTTGCTTTTGACAAGCGTATCTTCACTGGGGCTCCTCTTCATCTACGGGTTACATGAGTTCTTGGGTAGCATGGGACCAGGNNNATAATAAGCACTGCGGGAATGCTGGGAGTAGAGCTCGCACCTACAAAGGTCAGGAGCATGGTACAAGCCTTCACTGTGGCATCAGGAAGATCTGGCGCAGCAATAGCCTCGTTCATGTTCCCTACCCTTTTCCTCTCAGTGAGCAAGGAGGTAGCACTGGGGTTCTTTGCAGTACTGATGTTCATTGCGGCAATGATAACTTTGTTCGTGCCAGAGACCAAAGGTAAGCCATTGGAGGAGGCAAG
>DAHF01000125.1:0-4113 GCA_002495845.1 Sulfolobus sp. UBA167 | reverse complement strand
TGTATATATATATTCTTTACTTATGAAGAAAAAATATGTGATTTAGTGCTGAATTTATATTTGTAAAATGGTTTTGGGTCTACCGTTGAGGAAGGGTAGTTCACGCAAGTAGATTAATTTATGAGGACTTAATGAAATTAAATAGCTCTACTCCTTTTTTATTGTAAGATTAAATGAGGGGAGAAACTTTGACACTTAACGTCATTTCTAATAAGTTCTTCCCTGCTAACCCATCTAAAATTAGCCTCTTTTATAAAGGGTTCTTGAAATTCTCTTGATTAGTAATCAAAAAAGACGCAAAGACATGAAACTATAATACACTACAAAGTACGCCACAAATGATTGTGCAGAAGAGCTTGATCGTAGAAAGGAGACAAGGAAAAAAAGACTTATCTTAAGAAGACTGGGCTTGAACCTGAACTGGAACTTGTATTGGTATGACGAAGCTCCCCGATGTCAGGTAGCCGATATTTGAGTATAGTTCGAAATTCATATGCAGAAAGACGGAGGGTTTATCTGGATCCATTAGACTTGCCAAAACTGTTCAGGGTGGTTACGATTATGTTGAGGTCGCATCTCTTAACAGGCCCATCAGTGGGTTTCTCTTTTTTCTCCTTCGTCCTTCTTTTTAGGAAGGGAGAACCGAGCTACACCTTGATACACATCCAGGCTTGACGAAGAGATCCAGTATGGGGACTTCCCTCCATGTAGTAGAAACACTTCGCTGTGGGGCCTTCCCCCTACTTGCTCCCTCACCACCATACCTCACGACGTCGTATAAGTTGTTGGCACGCTTAGTCCTATTCGTGACTGCTAGGCAGGGTAGGATGCGTAAGGCTTTACACAATTTTATCTCGTCCTTTAGTTAGTCGTTATCTGCTGTGTTATCAGCTTTATCGTTTGTACGTCTGCAGGGATTGACGCCATGGATGCTCTTGCAGCTGGTACAGCAGAACATATCCTTTCTGCTACGTTATCCAATATTCCTAATCAACCTACAATAGACAATACGTATGCACACTTTTTTATAGCTCTCTAATAAATATTGTGATAAATACATAATCTATTCTTTCAAATATAGTTCTAATCAGTAGCATGCCGTGCTCCAGGAGATATTGTACTCCTGAGAAAAGAGATAGAACGCAAATTAGCGAGCCTGGGAACTTGCTCTTCAGAGAACAAACCCTTCACCGCACGGAGAATTACGGAACATCTGATTGATGAAGCGTTGTAGGTATTGAGATGCTCATGCCTTGTGGACTTNNTTTGAGTATAGTTCGAAATTCATAGTTTCATAAACTGGTTCGAATTCGGAGGATTTCAAGATGCTTATGCTATCCTTCTGAGACAATTGTGGATTTCCAAATAATTGTAGTTGAAGGGGAATAGAAACTGTTATTGTCTGATTAACGAAACCACCTGGAGGAACTTCTATTTTAGAGGGAAAGTCAACCCTAGCGTATCCATCAAAACATCCTTGTGTTGATCCAGCTGGCACGCCACTACTAGCGGGTAAACGGAATACGAATTTCTCGTTAAGGAAAATATATGCGTAGTAAATATCAAGTGTAGAATTTGATGGGTTAGACACGGCGAAGTTAAACTTTATCTTGATAGGAGTTTCTATAAATGATAAGAAGCCTAAGGAAGTCACGTTTACTCCTCTAGGTTGAGCAAACATATCGATCGTAAGAGAGTTGAAGCAATCTACTTGTACATTAGTGAGGCTTCCATCAACTTTACCTTGAAACTCCGCAAATCCAGCGTCATTTAACCCAAAAGATTGAATCTGGAATTTCCCATTGAACGTACCTTTACCGTACACATGATAATTGAATCCCGTTACGTCATCTGACACTATTATCTTTCCTTCCATAACACCGTTTAAATTTGCAGTAAAATAATTTTTGAAGAGACCATAACATATTTCATAGCCGTCCTTGAATATCACCTCACCAGAACCGGTCACTGTAGCCGTAGATGTAAGGTTTAGAGAGCTGATTTTCTGGTTAACAGTAAGTTTGCTTCCATTGCTGAATACTACTTGCCCCTTGAAATCATGGAAGTGTGCCTCTGCTCCACTCCCAACTAGATTTGATACACTACCGTCTATTGTCACGTTGCCTGGCGAGCCGGAGAATGAGGGAGCTAAGGTGATTGTTCCGTCGTAAGACGCATCGCCTGAGAGGACGTCACAACTTGGGAGAGCCCAGTAGCCCGAGAAAGTTCCTTCAAAGTTAAACGGATTAGGTGAGGTCAAAGGTTCAGAAGGAAGTTCTGCACACATGGGACCTTCATAGTAGCCGTTAAAATTGAACTCTTCATTGGATCCACCTACAATAACGCCACTAAGGGTAAGGGAGTTTCCATACTTGTTTACTAGCTCTGACAGAGGCTGAGTGTTTTCACTAGCGTTAAAGAAGCTATAAGGTAAGAATAAAGCCTGAGGGTTTTGCAACACATCCAAGCTGTTAGGGTCTAGATATACTACTCCCCCTGTCTTCTTGGTTAAGACGGGCGAAATGTAACTGTAAGGCGTCACGGGTATCATGTTACCGTAGTTAGTCACTATGGCGACCTTCTGCAGTGCTGGTAATTGTATCTTCACTGCAGGATGACCGGCGAAAGAGGAGTCCGCGGTATTCTGAGAGACAGTAAGGTCAAGTCCCTTCTTCAGGACTTTCCACGAGTTACCCTCGAACCCCAGTATGTCCTTTATCTTCAGAGGTACACTAGGCGTCACGTTCTGAAGGAGTAGGATGTAGAGTTCCCCGGATGGCAGATATACTAAACCGAAATAGATGGGCTGATTTGATGATTCTAAGTCTACAGTGGAGAGCTGTTCACTGCTCTGTATCACCACAACCTCGTTGTCCTGTGCAGACGCTAGGGAAGATGCCACTTGAGCGTTCTGTGACGCCATGCTCTGCGCTGAAGGGACGGAGAATAGCAGGAAACTGAAAGGTATTAGCACAGCCATCATGATGATCAGGACTATTATCATCCCTATGACAGTGCTTAGAGCCTTCTTGTTCCTCTCTGAGAACCTAACATGAAGGAATCTCATATCATCACCCTAGAACGGTATACCCTATCCTGGTCATCTCTCCGTTTATGTTGACCAAGAACCATACCATAACTACTGAACCTTCGTTGACGTTTATGAACTGCACATCGTTAGGGTAAGTGACGTATGCCATCACGTTCCCGTCGTAAAGCACGCCGTTTCCCGTGTCGTATACCTTCATATTCTCTGATTTGCCGGAAGTCCCGTTCAAGTTCACCCAACCTTCGAAAGTTGGTGATGAAGGAGTTATCAGGTTTTGAGAAGAGGAGTAGTAGGACTTAAGGGAGAAAGCTACGATATATAACGGCCCACTGTAACCCTTGAGGTAGGGATAAAGGACAATATACTCTTCGTTACCCTCCTGATTCACCAGTTGCTTCACCTGCAACGAAGTAGCTAGGACTTGCGCTTCCTTGGAATCGTTAACCTGAGCAGACTGTACTGTGAAATAGCCACCTAGGAATGAAAAAACCACTAAACCAATTATGATAGTAGCCGCAATCAGGATTAGAGAAGTGACACTTTCATTCATTCATTATCAAAATCAATAAATTAAAACTTCTATAAATCCTTTTCTTATGAAGACTTTCAGGTATTTTGTTAAAGAAATATTTCGGTTAACTAAAGCAAAATAATTTCAATATGTCCGTCAGCTCAACATCCTATAGAAGATCAAGAGATGAGCAAGTTTAAATTTTAAAAAAACGTATTTATCTTTAGGGTGTTCGGATCGCTCCTTCAGTTGCAGCTGTTTAACCTGCAAAGGCTTGAAGGAGTGACTGGAGCAAGCTCTCCAACAATCCGAGGATTGTGTTCAAGAGCTGCTCCACTAGCTGTAGTACGAGGCTTAGGCTGCTTGATTCTGCCATGCGCTTCGCCTATTTCTTAAAGAGTTGAACATTATAGATAAAAGTTTCTATTAACTCAATGGTTTTATCTCGTTTTCCATTTTTTGATAAAAAAATCTAGATACTGACCTTATTTCTGACTGAATAAGCGATAGAATTTTCAAAGATAGACTTAAGGTGAGATGTCTTAATACTAAA
>DAHF01000020.1 GCA_002495845.1 Sulfolobus sp. UBA167 | reverse complement strand
TGCTAGATGCGGACACGTGAATCATGATCTCTCACTCTCTGATCGTGTGTTCGTCTGCCCAAAGTGTGGTTGAGTAACTTACCGCGACTACAACGCTTCCTTGAATATCCTGAGAAGATCAGGGTCGGGACTCTTAGTGCTGTGGAGCTCCGCTCTCCACCAGTGCTTCGTTACTGACAAGGCAGAGCCGTGAAGCAGGAAGCCCCGTGAGGGCGGGGCAGTTCACCGTACAGAAATCGTGTCTACATCAGCAGGAATAGTAACACCTTAATGCTATATTGAAAGCTGCGTTGAAATCTCTGTCGGCCTTATAACCGCACGCAGGGCAGACGAAAATGGAGCCTAGGACTTCGCCCTTTTTATATCCACATTTAGAGCACACCTTTGAAGTATTATATGGCTCTAGTCTTCTGTACCTTATTCCCCTCTTATAGAGCTCCGTCTCTAGGGCATTCTGGATAGTCTTCAGTCCTCTTCCTATCTTGTTGTCGTAGAGCCTTAGGTCTTCCATGGCTACAACACGTGGGTTCAACTCCTCTATGAACCTTACGGCATCGTTGGTCTGCAACTTCACTTTATCCTTTATAGCTTGGAGATGAGAATACCCCTGGTTCTCTCCCAGATACCTTGCGAAGTCTTCCTTCATTAAGTCGCTCCCAAAATACCTTACCTTCCATAGCTTTCCGTCAATCAATGAGACTACGGTTATCAGATGCCTTATGCCTACGTCTATCCCTACTACCACCTTTTTGCTCTCATAGGCTAAGAACACCTTTATTCCATCAGACATGTCCACTATAGCGTAAAGTGGTTCACCCATCTCCGGCATTCCTTCCACTACAGCGTTATAGTCCTTCAACCTCACCTTAGTTTCGTTCAGCCTTTGGACGTCGACTGGACCTAATCTAATGGGCCCCTTTCCTTGAACCGAAGATATTACCTCCCTTGGAATGGAGGGAGGTGGGGAGAACTTTCCCCCCTCAGTCTTTTTCATCGCTATAGAATAAGCCCTAAAGTAACAGATATCCTGATAAATAGTTTTTAACTTACCAAAATCTAATACCTTTACAGCTACGAGTTGTTCTCTCATAAAAAATAATACGACTAACTTACTTAAGTGTTTGAAGGACTACGTTTACTAGACCCTGAGGAAGCCCTTCCATGTCCTTTACAATGCTCATGGTTTCTTCCGTATTGTCAAAAGACTTTACGTACTCTTCCTTACAGCCTTCTATCTTGAATACTGAGACCTCCTTCACTGAGTTAGTTGGCATTACAGTTAGATATACTGCAAAACCTCTGCATGGCTTTTGGGACGTTACGAATCCGTTCTCATCTGTGTATCTTATACTCTTTGCGATTACGCTTTCCATGTATATCAGACTGTAGTTACTGTATTTAAACTTGTCTTCTATTTGCTTTAATATAGTTACAATTCTTTAAACCCGATGGGGACCCTTTCGAGATTATAGCAAGGCAAGTGGCTCGCCACTGAAGAGGACATGCAGTAATTTTCATTACAATAGATGTGGTAATACTGTTCTGACTTTTCTTTCATGTGATTAAGGTCGAAGAAATGAAGGACGTTCAGCTTGACCTGTCTTCCCTTTACGTAAAGTAAGGCTGAATTCAAGCTGGACGCGAAGTCCTTTACTCTGGAGTACTCCTCCTTAAATGCGTCGTGCGGATCGAGACCCGAATTAACGTAATTAGCTATGTCCTCTAAAATCATGTAGCTGTCTGTGTATGGCTTAAGAGGGTCCTTGAACGCTTTTCTGTTAACAGAACCGTTGTGTGCGAAGAACAGATCGTAACCGTTAGCCCTGATATGGTAAGGGTGGGCATGGGGTAAGCCTAACAGGAAACTCTTCCCTGCCTTTCTAACGTGAAGTATCCCTGTTATTTCCTCTCCCTCGAGGTGGATGAGGTTAAAGAAATTGTCTTTGAATATTGGTTTAGAGCTTCTATAATAAAAAGAGCTTAGATCGTCTCCGTTTCTTATTATAGCAACTATTCCCCAGCCGTCCGGATGCCCACCGTATATCGATAGTTCGTCATGTTCTGCGGACAGCCTAATTGCCTGCAAAACTTGGGTATCCAATTCTCCTTTTACGTGGAACGCGAGGATCCTGCACATGGTCACTCCTTTTCAGATTCTCTTTCTAAGTCACACAGACCAACACAGCTATCTTCCTCCTTCTTGTCTTTCTTTCTCTTCTTTTCCTTCAAGGTATCTTAATGTTGAGCTTATCAAGAAATAACTTTACCTCATCTAATTTAGGTCCTAATGCACCTTCAGTGGTAACCGAAAGTCCTGCTACGGCATTGGCGAAACCCACTGCGTCTTCAAGCGTAGTTCCTCTCTCTATTGCAAACGCCAGAGCAGCGTTAAAGACATCTCCAGCGCCCGTAGTATCTACCGGGTTTACTTTCACCGAGTCTATCATCACCCTCTTGTGCTTCGTTGCCATGATTACTCCCCTCTCTCCTAAGGTAATTATCACCGCAATCTTTACCTTCCTTAAAATCAAGTCTATCCCATCCTGTATGTCATCACTTGAGGACAGTTCCTTGAACTCTATCTCGTTCGGCGTCAATATGTCTACGTTTTCAAGCAACCTCAAGTCAGAAATGATTGATGGAGCGGGATTCAGTATCCTTATACCGTTAAATTCTGTGAGCGACTTACGGACTACGGATTCTTTCACTTCCATTTGAGTCAAGAGGACGTCATCTTTCTTAGACGCACTTAGGTCTACATCCTCCGGATCCAAGAGGAAGTTAGACCCTCTGTTTACTATAATTCTGTTATTACCTTTCTTGTCTACTAGGATGATTGCGCTACCCGTCCTCCCATTTTTAACTTTGACGTTTTTGGAATCCACTCTTTCACTTTCCCAAAAAGAGATAGCTTCCCTTCCAACATCATCGTTTCCTACGGCAGCGTAGAGCTTTACCTTGCCTGATAACCTTGAAGCTGATACCGCTTGATTGGAGCCTTTTCCGCCGTGACCGCTTCTGACTTCGTTGGAGAAGACTGTTTCTCCGTCTTCGGGAAATCTGTCTACCTTTACTGTTAAATCTAGGTTATAGCTTCCTACAACGTGGATCAAGACCACAAGACCTCAAGCTTGTTCTGCATCTCATATATCGTCGATGCCATTAGAAGCAAATTTCCCCCATAAACCATGGCGTCTCCTTCGATCCCGCTTTCCGTTATTTTTATGATCCCCGATTCAGCTTTTTTAAGGATTGAAGGAGAGAAGGGCAATAACACGTTTATCCTCCTTCCCGTTCTCCTCGATATTTTGCTTATTTCGTTTTCCACGTTAACGAGAAGAGGCCCGTCTATTTTCACCTTGTCTAAGTATTTTATTAGTCCCCCTGCAAGGCTTATGACGTCTCCGTACTTCGTGAGGTAGCTTACGTTTACCTTAAAGTCGTCTCTCAGCAACTTTACTAAAGGCTTACTGTTCTCCATGAAATACAGAAGTTCTTCTAAGGTCTTTCTACCCTCCTCTCTTTCAGTTATAGCTTCTACGTTTGAAAACGGATCCACGGGACCCTTTCCTTTACCTATGGAGAGCGAGTTGGCTATGGAGAAATAAGTGAATTCCTTAGCTTGTCTCAAGGCTTGCAACAAAGGAATTCCCTTCGAAAGATATCCTACCAGCGAGGCCGAGAACACGTCCCCGCTTCCATGCAGGTTCTGAGTGTTTACCTTCTGAGACCTCAGCTCTACCTCCTGGCCATCTACTATGGCAATGTCAACTCCAAACATGTTCCCTCCCTTTATAACTACGTTGCCTATGCTCTCGTAAAGTTTCTTTGAGACCCTTCTCATGTCTTCGATGCTGGAAATCCTTTCCTTGGTCAACCTCTCAGCTTCGTATTTGTTGGGCGTGGAAATCAACGCTTCCTTCATGAGCGGCTTCAGGGCTTCTACAGCCTTGTCGTCAATTAGCGGATATCCTGTCTTTGAGACCATGACAGGATCGACAACCAGCTTCAAGTTATATTCCTTCATTTTCTCAGCTACCACTTTAATTATGTCTTCCTCAGCTAACATTCCTGTCTTACCGAACTTAACCTCGAAGTCCGACATTATCGCTTCGAACTGAGACGACACGAATGACGGGTCTACCTTGAATATTGAGGAGACCCCGGTCGTGTTCTGTGCAGTTAATCCAGTTACTACACTGACGCCGAAAACTCCCAATGAAGTGAAGGTTTTCAAGTCTGCTTGAAGTCCTGCACCGCCCCCGGAGTCGCTTCCCGCTATGGTCATAGCTATTGGTCTGGTTTTCATAAGAAAAGGAAGTCTTACCTCAATTTAAGTTTTGAAAGGTTTAAGCTGATGAGCGTTTTATTGCTATTCTTAGATAATATATTATTTTTTAGTTTAGAACTAAAAGAAGAGGACTGATTTGGATCACATGTTAGTCAGCACAGGAGACATAATTGTTTTTTNNACAGGAGACATAATTGTTTTTTTCCCTCTTCTTTTCTGTTTTGAGTCTGTAATATGCCTAACTGGTTATATACACTCGAATCAGCCAAGCTGTATGGCGAAGGAAAAGCTGTCTCGGCAAATTTTATTATAGTCCTAAATAGCTCTATATCGTGAACTGGAGATATATATTATCTATTTACTTTATATATATTTTACTTTCAATTATAGTTAAGGTAATAGGAGAGCAGAACTTCCCTGGAAATGTTCTGCTTTATCATGCGATTAATTCGTCACAGATAGGTTTCTTAAATCCAATTATGATATTTCTTTCCGAATATGGAAGAGAATATGTGTGGATACCCACAACCGCGGCTTTGTTCGTTGCAGGAGGAAAATACAGGAGGGCTTCTATAATTCTAGCCTCAGCGTTTGTGTTAGCTATTATCTTCGGCGAACTGTCAAAGTACGCTGTGGCACAGCCCAGACCTTTCTTGGAGCTCTCCACATATCATCTCTTAGTTCCTAAGCCCCACGATTTTTCATATCCTTCAGGTCATGCTTTAATTGTAGGTGTCGGGGCGTTAACTTTGCTTATGACTCTACCATATTACATATCTATACCCCTCACTGTGGAGGCATTGCTCGTAAGTTATTCAAGGGTCTATGTAGGAGTTCATTGGCCTCTCGACGTCATAGCTGGATGGATATTAGCAGCGTCGATTTCACTGACCGCAATAAAGCTGGAGTGGCTGGAGATGAAAATATACGATCGAGTAAAGGGCATCCTTGTAAATGGGAGGAACGAAACAAGAGTTAAGCAGATGAAAAAAGAGAGGAGAAATCAAGAGTGATCTATATTTTCCCTGACCTTTCAGTTTTTACCCATACTTTCTTCGCATGAAATAGTTCTAACGACATTGCATAGAAATTCATTAAGACGATAAAATTGATGTAAGCTAAAGATAATATAGGAAATATCGATCCTATCATGTGCCTCCTCGAGATAGCTACAGAAATCATGAAAGACAGTAGGGTAGCTATAGAGAGGAAAGCGCTAGCTAGGAAATACATAATACTGAAAGGATAGAGGAGGAAGAGCCCATAGTTCACGATAGATATTACCATGAATACAGGGCTTAGGGTTATTATCATGCCATCTATAATCTTCTTGTTTATCCCCTTTACCTTTAAGGAAACTTCGAAGTGACCTCTGTACCACCTGATCCTCTGTTTCCATAAGACTTTGAACCTGACTGGTACCTCTCTCCACGTTACTGCATTTGGAGAGTAGACAACCTTTAACCCTAAGGCATGAATCTTCAAGCTCAAATCTAAGTCTTCAGTTAATCCGTTCTCGTTCCATCCGCCCAAGCTCAGCAGTACATCTTTCCTTATAAACGAGCAAGTCCCCTCAAGTGGGACGAAGAGGCCTGACCTTGCTCTGCCTGCTATGGAGTACTCGTAAAGGAGCTCTTCAAGGGAAGCGAACCTGGACGTGATGGACTCCCTCACGTTAACTGGTATCAATCTGCCTTGAACCGCGCCTACCTTTGGATCGGAGAACTTAGGTGCTACTACAGACAAGACATCTATTTTAGGTATGCTGTCAGCGTCAAAGACCCCTATAATCTCACCTTTTGATATCGACACAGCATAATTCAGTGCCCTACTCTTTCCGTTCACCACGTTTGAAGGGTAGAGGGAAACGCATTTCAGATTATCGTACTTGGCTTCATATCTCTTGCACTGCTCCTTTGTGTCGTCTGTGGATCCATCCTCAATGACCATAATGTCGTATTTGGACTTGTCGTATTCCATGTTGACTAGTCTGTCCAAAAGCCTCGGGAGGACTTTTCCTTCATTTTTTGCTGGTACGACTACCGAAAACCTGACCCCGCTGTATTCTCTACCCTCAATTGGCTTCCAGGTAACACCCCTTATAGCCAGAAAGGAGTTGTATGCGCTCCATGATGACATAGCTAAACTAAGTATCAGCAATAATACTTGAAACATTGAAGATGATTTATGTAGAATACATTAAATGCTTTGCTTACCGGTAATTCCAAGTTACCAATCCCTTGGCTTAAAGCCCGAGTTGAGAATTAATTATTCATGAGCTCGATCAGGTCACTCTTAGGGGACTACGAGCCCCGTGGTAGGACAGTTCAGGGAGTGGGTAAGTTCATAGCTTTTGGCTTGGACGATCCATTCCATATTACTACAGTTACCGGCCTAGCAGTTTACGGCGTGGGGAAAATGATGGAAAGGAGGAGCAACTACGGAATAAGACGTGCTAAGGTCGACATAGGTATGACAGTTCATGAGATGAATAAAATGGTGAATGAGATTCGAAGCCTTAGATTTTAAATCATTCAAAGTAAGATTATTTTTATGAAGATAATACCCATTGCATTTGAGAGCCTCGGTGTCAGGTCTCAAGCTACCTTTATCGAGACCTCTGACCTCAAGATACTCGTGGATCCCGCTGTTTCGCTTGCGCCTAGGAGGTACGGCCTTCCGCCTCATAAGATGGAGGTGGAGAAACTCCTGGAATTGGCACGCTCCGTCAACGAATATGCTAGGGAAGCGGACGTCTTGGTGATAACCCATTATCATTACGATCACCATGACCCTGGCTTCGTGATACCTAAGGACATATATAGGGGAAAGAAGGTCTTCATAAAAGACCCTAATTCCTTCATAAATCCAAGTCAAGGTAAGATTAGAGCTCCTAAGTTCCTCAACTCAATTAAAGGACTCCCAAGCTCAATCCAGTCAGCAGACGGGAAGGGGTTCGTCTTGGGTCATACGAAGATAAAGTTTTCATACCCCGTCCCTCACGGGGCAGACGAGAGAATGGGCTACGTAGTTCAAGTCGCCGTGTCTGACGGTGACGAAACGGTCATGATAACCTCAGATATAGAGGGAGCCCCAAGAGAAATGCACATGGAGTTCACTCAGGAGGTTAAACCTTCAACTCTAATAATAGACGGACCTCTGTCTTACATGCTAGGATATGCTCTAACTGAGGATCAATTCGACGCCTCCATGGACAACTTGGAGAAAATCGTGAAACAAGGTTTAACCACGATGATAATAGACCACCACCTTGTCAGGGATCAGCGCTATCGCGAAATAATTTCGTCGTTGAAGCTCAGGGTGAAGGAAGTCAATGCCAACGTCATGACGGCAGCTGAATACCTTAAGGAGGAGGAGAACCCATTAGAATCCAGGAGAAAGGAACTCTTCTCGGAGAGTAACGAACCCGCCAAGTTACCTCGCGGTGTAGCTGAACTTCTCAAGGGAGGAGGGTGACTGGGAAGAAGTGAGCTAGGATCATCCCTCCCATGTAGCTTCCTATTAAAGCCAGCGATCCAGTACCTACTTGTTCGAGTGCGCCCCTTGCCTTGCTAAGCCCGGTATATTTAGAGCCAATAGTTCCGAATAGTCCAAGCGAAACCAATGCTATGATTATTGAGCTTACTAAGAAAACGTAGAAATCTCCTCCTAAGATATGTCCTACTATGAAAGGCAAAAGTGGAAGTAGACCCCCTACAACTAGGTATAACGCCATTATGAAGCCGAGTTTCACAGGATTTTCAAAGTCTTCGGGGAATATCTTTAATTCGTTAGCCATCATTTCCTGTAAAACGCTCTCCTTGTTCTTCCACAACTTCTCCGCTATGTTCCTAGCCTCCTCTTCGGTGAACCCCTTGTCTAAGTAGAACTGTACTAGCTCTTCTTTCTCCATGTTCGGGTATTTCTCTATTTCCATCTTCTCTTTTTTAATTTCATTATCTATGACCTGCATCCTGACCCTCGTGGATATGTATTCTCCTATGCCCATGGAGAAGGCTTGTCCTATTGTAGCTATCAGACCTGCAATGAGGACTGATACCACGTCATGTTCGAACCCAGCTGCTCCTATCGCTATTGCACCTACTCCTATCAAACCGTCTTGTATCCCGAAGACTTTAGTCCTGAACTTATCTGCTTCATCGGTGTAATGTCTAACGGGTTCATACTTATCTGAGTTTTTCTCCATGCAATTCAATAATATAAATTCCTCATTTAAACTATTCGTGTATTACGACAAATGAAACAAAAGGAATAACTATTACGACTAGGCGAAAAAGATGTAAATTGCTTTCACTGTTCCCTGTCGCATCTAGCTTTATGGATGCAGTACCTACACTGCCAGTTCATGCTCTGGTCTTGTTTAGCCTCAGGAGGAGGGGTCTCCCTTTTAACCAGGTAATTGTGTAGTATCTCAGCCCTTTCTAGGGTCTTGTTGTAGAGATCTTGATCGAAGTTAATTGGTATTTCCTCCATATCGAAGTCACCCCTGTCGACGTAGAGGAGTATTCCGTGTGATCTCGGATAAGCCCTCAAGTACATATTGAGCTGAGCCCTATGTTCCAACTTTGGTAAGAAATTCTTTCGTAACTTGTCCTGAAGGTCGTCCACACTTTTCACCTCAATAATGTACCTCTCCTTTGTGAACTCTACAATTATTATGTCGTCTGCCCTGCCGGAGAAGACTATTTCGCTGTTTGAAGGGTGAGGTATCCTTATAGGTACTTCGCTTATTACGTTGATTCCTTGTTCCTCCTTCAGAAGACCCGCTATGAGCTCATGTAGGGCAGAGCCCAGGACGGTGAACCTAGTGCTTTCATATCCCATGGATATAGGGTAAACTCTGTCGTAGTACTGTCTCCTCACGCAATTCCAGATCTGTGAAGGCCAATATTCTCCGTCAAAGCTGTACTTAATCTCATTTTCTGATAAGTGTTTATAAATAATCTCCTTTACTACCACAAGTTTTTCATAGGTTATAATTTTAAAAACATTGTGGAAGCTTTTTATGTTAGTTAACATTATTGAGATAAAGTACTCAAAGCTAGAGAGTTAAGAGTTTCATTAACATACATGAAGCATAAAATATATGAAAATTTCTCAGTTTGCAATTTCAGTCGCGGAGATATGCCGTAGCCGAACAATGTATTATCATTGTATATAAGTATATCATGCAAAACTTGTAAGGCTTAAATGGTCTGTCAAAGGTTTACCTTGAACCTCTCATCTTCAACAAGCGAAATTAGTCCTGAATAAACTCCCCATTCGGCGATGGTGATTTGAAGGTCATATTTGCCTTGGGGTGAGTTGTAGTTAGGTATTCCCTTCTTCTCCAGCTCGTTCATTAGTTCCTCCAGGGTGAACTCCCTCAGTTCTATCGCGGTCTTAAAGGGCTCTATGCTTCTTATCGATTCAAAGATAAGCTTTTTCCTTTGTTTTAAGTTGGCGTTGAGGAACTGTAATCCTTTATCTGCAATAATGATGTCGCCTCCTCCTATTGTAACGAAGCCTAGATAGCTTGCAGTGTAAACTATTGGCATCATGTCGTCTATGTCTATTCCCATGTCCATTGCAAGCTCATAGAGGTCTGCCTTTCCACCGTAATTGTTGTTGAGGACCATCAAGAGCACTACTAGGTCTGCTATTCTGGCGTTGGGATCAATT
>DAHF01000071.1:3998-4587 GCA_002495845.1 Sulfolobus sp. UBA167 | reverse complement strand
GCTCCTGATGAACTAGCTGAAGTATACCTTTTCCTGGCTTTACATCCATTTCTTTTGACCAAGAAACCGCGAACCTTAACGCCTTCACTTAGCTACGAGAGAGAGGACTAAGAGGGTTTCAGACGCTCCAATCTTCATCGAAACTGTTGGTCTGAATGGACTACCCCCTCCTGACCATAAGAACGGGTTAAAGAGAGATATTTAACTTTTCATCATCCCCGCCCCTAGAAGGGCGAGGCTTGTCCTTTTACTTTGTCATCATCTATTATCCTTTCCCTAGGTATCTTGGCAGGCATTAAATCCTTTAGGGATTTTTTGCTAAGTGATCTATGAACTCNNGGAGGAAATTTCTGACCTTCAAAAAGAGTTGAAGGACTTCGCGAGGTCGTTGAACTGGGACTGTTTTCAGAGTTTCTTGAGGGACAAGAGGCTCGGGCATTTCAAGGCTTAGATAACCGCTCTTAGCTAGGTTTTTCAATGTTTAGCTCCCCTTTTGTCCACGTTGAACACTCTTCATGATGCCATCTTTGCCCCTCTACCACTTCGATCATAATGTAGAGTCAATTGTACTTGTCTATTTTATGGAAAT
>DAHF01000071.1:2964-3971 GCA_002495845.1 Sulfolobus sp. UBA167 | reverse complement strand
ATAACATAGCTAAGCTAGAATTTATTGAAAAAAGTTATGAGACTTGTTTTATGATCTCCAATATTTTATGAATATTCTTGGATACGTTCTTAACTTCCTTGCAAAGTTTCATTTGTTTTTCGTTAATTATTAATGAAAAAGATAGTTCTAATAGTTTCGTCGGTAATAATTCTAAGTTTTGGTACCTTCTCTCAATAGACCAATACATGTTCACCCTTCACTTTCCCATGAAATGGTCCTCCTTCCTTGATCAAAAAATTCAAAAGTATTTCTTTTATTAAACTAAAAAGTAGTGAGTAATTTAAACTATAAAATTAGATATCTTTTTTCTGCTTTTTAATATTATATTCATTTTCTAGATTTTTAAATACTTTGTCTGATATTTCATCTGGAATCAAGATTACAACTCCCTTATCTTTTACCTTCATGTCACTCAAACTAGATCTTGTGAAATATTGACAGAGAGTCACTCGAATCTATTATGCCTCTATACTAGGTTGTCAGTAGTTAATTGAATACAACAAAAATATTTTCTATTAAATTGAGAAGTTATAGTTAAGCCTTTGGAAAAATACGAAATATTATATTAGATTTGGAAGACATTCTAACCTTTAGTTCAAAATTTTTATTTAACTGCTCTAAAAAGATAGAAGTAAATGTATTCCGATTGGTTTAGCATTAGGAACGAATTTAAGCTCATTGAAAACGTAGAAGGAATCAAGGATTACTTATCTCATAACAACTCTGAAATTGTTCCATGTATTTTTAGAGTTAGCTCAGATTCACCTTACCACATGGATGCATCTTTAATTTATTCCATCCTTGGAGAACCAGGATACTTAATTTGGGGAGATAGCAAAGGTTCAGTGAAGATTAATAGCAAAGGGAATGAAAGCGAGCCAGTTGGATATCCTTTCTCAGCGCTTTTCAAAAGATACTTCCTATCTTATTTTAGAAATGACGGCTCTAAAGTGACCATGGTACCTTCACTGAACAAGCTTATGATA
>DAHF01000071.1:0-2932 GCA_002495845.1 Sulfolobus sp. UBA167 | reverse complement strand
AATAACGGACATTAATATAGATTCAATAAGGAATTTCAGATATTGGAAAGAAGAATCTGGTTCAAACGAGAAGTACTGGATTCTTAGGTTCAGAATAAAGGTGATATGGTTATCCAGATCTGTGAGAAACTCAATTCGTGAAAGCATACCTGAGATACGTGAGTGGTTAAGAAAGGGAGGAAACCTTCAAAACCAAGTCCCCCCTATCTTGAGAAACGCAGTAGGGGAAGAAATAGAGGGAGTACAGTCTAGCCAATCTAATAACTGTTACGATGATTCGAAATACATAAACGGTGTGAAAGATTTCATTATGTCTAAGATCGAGAGCGGAGAGGTAGAGGAAACTTATAAATTCTATAAACAGATAACAGATGAACTTGAAGATCTATCTCAAGGCGCCTTTGTAGAGGAAGTAAATAGTGCGAATCCCCAGTGCAAGTCGGTGGAAGAAGCACTTGAACAAGCTAAGGATTTAATTTCTAATAATCTCTATCTGCAGAATCCTAGAATTTTAGACTTCATGTTTGCGTCCCTAAAGATAGGAAATATTTTACTTGTAGGACCGCCAGGAGTAGGAAAGACGGAAATAGCTACAACTATCGCAGATTCCCTTTGTTCTAACGGCGAGAAGGTTACCGCTAACGCTCTGTGGACGAGAAGGGATCTAATAGGAGGAGAGACCCTAAGGGAAGGATCAATCTCTTGGAAGCCCGGAGTAATTCTCAGAGCTTACATGAAGGCATCTAGAATACCAGATAACACGCTGTTTCCCGTAGTATTGGAAGAGCTCAATCGTGCAGACATAGACAAAGCTTTCGGAGACTTTTTCACCATATTTTCATCTGCTGACTCCTCTAAATGGGGAATTTCGTCCTCTTTGATGGAGGAAATAAGGTCTTTTCTACCAGATTCTCAATTAGCTGAACTCCTCAAGGTAATAGAGAACGAGAAGAACACGGGGAAAAGTCCCCTAAGCAAGTTGAGGGTTATAGCGACGATGAACTTGAAGGACTTAAGGAACCTATATCAAATAGGCGATGCCATCACCAGAAGATTTTCCGTCTTTTATTTAGATTGCCCTAAGGAAGACTCAGACGTTGAGGTAGTGATGAAAGTCAATGGATTTAACCTTACTCAGGAAACACTGAATGACCTTAAAGAAGTGATATCTAGAGTTAGGAAAGGACTAGGATCAAGGTTCTGCCTTTCCACATCTACGGTATCAAAGGTAATATCTCAAATTTCCTTAATGCAGAAGGAAAATCATAAGATTGAAAAACAAGAAATAATAGAACTAATCAAGATACATGCAGGAACCATAGACAATAGAATAATGAAAAGGATAGACAAGATTCTTGAAGTGCGTTCCTAAACTCATTAAAGAAGTGAGAGATTCACGTATTAAATTTGATCTATATTCATACAGATTAATTTTGGATTTGGAGTGTAATATGAAAGTGAGTCCAAATTCTTTAACGCTAAAGTAGACATGCAGACTTTGTTGACATAATCATAAAAACATCTATTATTTTTTCAGTTAAGAAGATAGTCTTTTGTGATATGTGATAATAACTAACATATATAATTTCCTTCCACCTAATCAATACTATCTTGAAGGGAAATCAAGGCCAGCGGAAATCACTTAACGCTAGAGATAAACGTCTCATAGAGCTCACATCTAAATTCTATTTGCAATATAGAGGAATGGATTCTTTCTCTAAGCTAAGAAAGATCCTGGATAAAGTTGACGCGATGAGCCTAGACGATGCTCAGCAAGTCATTTCAGCGTACTTAACTTACTCGGCTCTGAGGACAATTAACAGAGCTATAAACTTAGGATTGAGGGATCAGTGGGTTAGAAGGGAATACCTATCCGAAACTGGAGAAGATGTGTCTGGAATCCTAGATGTTTCTAGATCATTAACTACCCTTCCCTTCAATGTAGCCTATCTCAAGCCCAATCTAAGGTCTAGGGAACTGTCTTTTCTGGCTTGGATAGCAAGGGAGACATTGAGAAACGCAAAAGATAAATTAAATTACTCAGATATTGAGCCTTTCAGCTTTTACCATGAAATGAAAAGAGAAATCAAAAAAGCATACGAGAGAAAGGAGTTGCTCCCTGAGCCGTCAATACCCTCAATAGATGAAAAATCTCCCGACTGGCTGAGAAACAGTTATCACGCCTACTTGATCTCAAAGAGGAGCAAGATGGGAATCAAATCTAAAGAAGGGAGGAAAGATATCAAGATAGTAATCAGCAAGCTTTACGAGATGTTTGTATATATGATAGTAAAGAAAGTCCTAGAGGAGAAAGGGTTCACTATCAATGGAAAGGAAGGTTTCATGAAAGGGAGCTTAGGAAACGAACTTCTTCACTTAGTGTTTAATGTAGATCCTACTTCTTACGGAATAAATGATCTGATCGAAGGCGTTGATGATATGGACGAGAAATTCACTAAAAGCATACTAGGAAGACCCGATCTCTCCATAATAAGGGAGAGGGAAAGGAAGAGAAAGTTAATAATAATTGAATGTAAGTATTCCGTTAGTCCGACTTACATTACAGAGGGTAGGTTTAAGGCAATGGCTTATACTTATGAGTTTAGCAGTGATGCCACGTTACTCGTGTTTCCCGGTTTAGCTAGTAGAACCGCCAAACAGGGAGAAGAGGAGAGCACCATCCGGATTTATGAAGAAATGATGAAAAGAAAGGTGAACGGAAAGGTTGCAGGATGGATAGACCTAAAGCTCAGGGATGGAAGGACGGTTTACCTAGTTTCTATAGATCCAATGGAGGGATTCGACGAGAATTGTAATAGAATGAAAACGGTAATCTCTTTAGTTATTTAATGCTTAGTTGATTAATTCAATTTTTCCATATAGATA
The DNA here is from genome assembly GCA_002495845.1 of Sulfolobus sp. UBA167. Lineage (GTDB taxonomy): Archaea > Thermoproteota > Thermoprotei_A > Sulfolobales > Sulfolobaceae > Sulfuracidifex. Next base: position 46 of record DAHF01000071.1, on the reverse strand, counting down.
ATATAGTATAGAAGAAGATTTCTCAGAAAATATTATTATTTTGCAT
>DAHF01000072.1:2798-9300 GCA_002495845.1 Sulfolobus sp. UBA167 | reverse complement strand
AACAGCGAATCAGTATCTCCGTAAAGAACCCTAACTCCCAGCGACATAGCTTGAGAGACTGTACTCGTGATCACATATCTGCCCAAAGCTGTAACGCTCTCAGCTACTGCAGGAGCATACAGTGGAAATGTTTCAGCTCCAAAGACTCCATACGTAGCGTTGATGAATACCTTCATAGCGCGCTGAACTACGTCATAGAACGTCTTTTGCTCGGCGTCCTTAGCTTGTTTAGCTTTCTTCTTATAGATTTTCACTCTAAAGTCCCTCAACAATCCAGTAATTACGGCTGTTATTCCAGGTCTATCGAAACAGATCGTATGAAGAACGTTACCAGTTTCATCCTTCACCTCTTTGATGTTTTTACACCGGTCTAGGTCTACTGTCTCATAGCTTATGTTCCAAGTCCTTATTATCGATGGATACAGTGAAGCGAAGTCGAGAACAACCACGTTGAAGAACACTCCTGCGGGGGGATCTATCACAACGGCTCCTTTATATCCTTTGCCCTTAATGATAGAAGCCGTCTTTACGGCTGACGACCTTTCCTTAATGTCCTCCTTTAACGGAATCAACCAGTTCCTTCTCCTGTGTTCCCAATAGTAAAGGTTCTTTATCCACGTTGATACCTCCGTCCTGGTCAACTCTTCTACTCCCATCCTCGACATTCTAGCAAGGAGAATGATAAGTTTCATTGCAATATTATTATTAAAAGTGGTCAATTTTAGAGTTATTTCTGAGTCCCTATAGTTATACTCTATTAGCTTCCTCACATCAAGTGCGGAAATGGACTTATCTAGCTTAACCTTGCTTAAGCCAAGCATTGATGAAGCAACTGCGTCCAAGCTATATTCGTTGTATTTACCGTCGAATGCGTAAGTTTTTACAGCTTTATTGAAATAAAATCTGTATAAATCAATATGAATTCCCGCTAGGTATTTCGTATCGTCCGGGTTTATTTCGAATGGAACCTCATCTGGAAAATATCCAAGTTTGAGCGCCCTAAAGAATATGTAAGGTACGTCGAAGTCATCCCCGTTAAAGGTTAAAAGAACTGGGTAATCCGTCAACAAATTGAAGAACTCGTTAAGTAGATCGAACTCCGTGTTGAAAGTTCTAACCTCTACTCCGTCTGGAACTGATTGATCTCCTACTGAGACGTCTTCTCTATTCAGTACTAACACTATCTTTTTCCCGTCATTCCCAGCTAAAGCTATACTTATTATCGGGAATTCCGCCCTCTCCGGATCTGGGACCCTTCCTTCTATTGGTGTGAACACTTCAATGTCTATTGCAACTCTCTTCAGATCTGGAGCCTCTGACTCGAAAATTGGCATCCATTCCTTTGAAGTATCCTTAGTCATCTGATCTGAGTCGCTGAACGCTTTTTCTACCTCTTGGACCTCTTCATCTGAAAGAGAAGGCTTAGCCTCTTTCAATCCTGTGTTCTTCACGATATATGGCATTCCGGGTATCAGACCCAGATCATAAATGTAATTGTTAAAGTACTTTATATGAGCCTCATATGCCTTAGGCACGTAATCTCTCATCCTCTTTACTGCTAGGGGGTCTTTGACTACTATCTTTGTCAGCGTAATTTTCTCTTGAGTATAAGGGTCTATCTTAACTACTCTCTCCACGTGATCGAAAGAAGGATCTCTCGTTATCTTAGTGATTTTATTTACCTTGTCAGGATCAAGATCTACTAAGAAATAAGATTTATGATGAGTATTGTCGTAGAAATAATAAATCTTTTGAGTTTCTTTATCATAAAGTCTACATACAGCCTTCCCTTTCTCTCCATCATAGTCCACTTGTAGAAGGAAATATACCTTACCTTCCTGAGCTTCATTCATCCAACTTTTTGCTTTTCTCTTAGGAGAAGGAGGAATCTGCGACTTCTCTTTGGTCTCTTCTAAGTTTTCATTTTCGTTCTTATGCCCACTCTTGTTTTGTTCCTCTTTCTTTCCCACTTCCTGAGATGGAATTACATCAAATAAAGTAAGTTGTCTGGACATCTGTAACAATATATATCTTTATAAGAAATACTCTATAAGCTTTAAGAGGGCCCGTGGCTCAGCATGGACAGAGCGGGGGCCTTCGGAGCCTCAGGTCGGGGGTTCAAATCCCCCCGGGCCCGCTCTATCTTTTACATGTTTTAACAAAAATTTTAAAAATTATATTTTATAACTAAAATTTATGTCGAGCGAATTCTTTAAGGATGCACACCCTGAGCTGAAGAGACTTGGAATAGAGATACCTGAAATGGAGAAGAGGTACCCAATCCTCATGAGGATGGGAATCTCACACGACGATATGATCTACCTTGCAAGGAGGATCTCTCCTCTGCTTCAGGGTTCAAGAGAGATACTTGACATCGGGTGCGGGAACTGCCTAATAGCTACCCTAATAGCTAAGATGACTTCGTCAAAGATTTTCGTCATCGATGAATGGAAGGAAATGAAGATTGAGGATGCAAAGAGGAACGCTAACATAGACAAAGTGGAGCTCGAGATAGGGGAAATGAAGCATGATCAAGGGCTACCATACAAGGACGACCAGTTTGATGTAGCTTACTCTGTGATGTTCCTCTTTAACGTTCCAAAGGAGAGAAGAGACTTTCTCCTAGAGGAGACTAAGAGAGTGTTAACACAGGAAGGCAAAATGGTGGTAGTAGATAACTTCATCTTCAGAGGAAAAATGAAGAGGGAGCTGGCATCCCACGGATTCCAGCAAATTTGGTACGGAGAGGAGAACGCGTTCTCCTTCTTTCTTTTAAAAAATGTAAAATCAGCCTAGATTTAATGAGATTCCGATAATAATTTTAAAATGAGTATAACAAAGTAAGTGCATGATCGCCATAACTGGAGGAGCAGGGTACATAGGAGGGCACTTAACTGATGCACTAATCGATGAAGGATACGATGTAATAGTAATAGATGATCTATCCTCTGGGACGTACGTTAATCCTAGGGCTGAGCTGAAGAGGTTTGATCTGAGAGAAGGCAACGACTTGAAGCTATCTGGAGTTGACGTGATCTACCATCTAGCTGCGAACCCGGACGTGAGGACTTCTATGCTGGATTCCATAGAGCACTTCGAAAGAGACGTGAAGGCTACTTTCAACCTCTTAGAGATAGCGAGGAAAAACGACGTAAAAACAGTCATCTTCGCGTCGTCTTCCACAGTGTACGGCGAGTCTAAAATACCTACGCCTGAGTGGGCTCCTATAAGGCCGATTTCGAACTACGGTCTCTTCAAAGTCATGGGAGAGGATATGCTGAAGTTCTACTCTTACAACTACGGAATAAGAGGTATCTCGGTGAGGTACGCTAACGTCACCGGAGGAAGGATATCACACGGTGTAGTAAAGGACTTCATTGAGAAGCTCAAGAGGAACCCTTCAACACTCGAGATACTAGGAAACGGTAAACAGAGAAAAAGCTATATCTACATAGAAGATGCTATTGACTCCCTCATTTTCCTTGAAAGTTACTACAAAGGCAAATACGAGGAGTTCAACGTGGGTAACGAGGACTGGATAACCGTAAATGAGATAGCTCAAATAATAGAGGAGGAAATGAATTTGAGGCCTACTCACGTATACAAGGACGAAATGGATGGCAGGGGATGGAAAGGTGACGTGAGATTCATGTTGCTTGACTGCATGAAAATTACCTCCCTCGGTTGGAGGCCAAAGATGTCATCAAGCGACGCAGTGAGGTTCGCAGCGAGGGATTTAATTCATGGATATAGGAAACGTGAAAATTAAATTAATTGGGATATCGCTCGTCATCATTTCCGTGTTCATTGTATCCCTTTCGTTCGGAATCATTTTCTTGAACTTCCATCTCGCGATCGGAAGCGTAGACATAGCTAAATATTTCATAAAAGTACTAAATTTCCTTATAATTTTGGGTATCTTTGGTTACCTAACCTACATAGGTTTAATAATGTTAATCTCTAGAAAGTAACACAAAGAAAGAATCATTAAAGATAATTTTTTAACTACTGAAAATAAACCGACGTAATATGGTTGCAAGGAAAAAGGTTCTATATGCTTCTGTGTTCTCTGTGGCTTCATTCGCCGCAGCGGCTGCAATAGCTACAACTTTCAACGGTTACGCAATAAACGCGTTCGCCGACCCAATAGCGAACTTGACTTTGCCCTTAATAATTCTTGCTATCGGAATACAAATAATAAATGAGAAATATGGTCCTCTGCTAATAGCTCTGGTCAGTGCCTTGCTTTACACAATAGCTTTCCTTCCGTTCCTCTCAGCTTCGCTCTTAGTGGTAGGTATAATAGTAGAAATCGTAACAAGGAAAATCGGTTATAGGAGCCTGAGCTCAGTCGTCACTTATACTACAATAGCAGGAACAGGTGAGGGAATATTGAGCACTTACCTGGCTTACTTCATGGTGAAGGTCCCCGTGCCTATGCCGGGAATAGCGGATTGGGTAATCTTCTCAGTTATTATGGCAATCGAAAGCGCTGTGATGGGAGTTGTCTCGTTTAAGGTAGGGAATTACTTGATAAAAAGCGGAGTAATAAAAGAGGAGAAAAGTAAGGCACAGGAGAGCAAAGTGAACCGTCGTTGAAAGCTTCTTTCGTGTACGTCTTTTCCTTGGCTTTACTCATCTACATTTCCTCGCTTTTTCAGCCATTGATCGCCTTTGTAAGTACATTGGTTTGGAACAAGAGAAGGATCTCCTTGATAGAGATATTTATAGCGATAATATCATCACTAATTCTTTTCCACCTAGGTAAGGGCTACCTGGTATCCTTCACTTTAAGGGCAATTACGTTAGTTAACCTTTACCTCATTTCATCGCAGTTGGTAGACATCAAGTCCTTGATAAACCTTACTAAAGGAAGGGCAGTACCAGTGATAGTTGCGATGGCATATTACCCTTACTTTTACGACGTGGTAAAGGACATAGCGAATTACGCTAAAGCTAGAGGGGTTAAAATATATAGACTGGACAAAATCCTCCTCCCAATAGTAGTTTTCATAGTTAAGACAGCTGAAGACCTATACCTAACAATGACGTTGAAGCTCAACGGCAAATATAAAGGAAAATTCGAAATAAAACCCAGGAAAAATGATATCGTATTGCTGATTTACGGGGTTGTAACCATTTGCTTGTCGTTGAGCCTTCATTTCTGAAAGGAAAGATCGAGCTCCAAAGAGAAGAAGTCGTAGGCTTGTTTGGAAGGAATGGAGCAGGCAAGACAACTCTCATGATGGCGACATTGTGCTTGACCGATGGTAAGGTAATTCTGAACGGAAAGGACTTCTGTGCTAAGCCTGACTACACTAAGGTCGGATACGTTTCACAAAACCCTAGTTCACAAGTCCTCGGAGATACCTGCGAAGACGAGATCGAGATACTTTCCGGCTTTGTGGATTCCGATCGAGAAATAGCGAGGAAGCTGATGGGAAACTACTTCTCAGTCCCTTTCAGGAAGTTGTCAGACGGGTACAAGAAGAGGTTCGTGCTTTCCTCTGCGCTTTCTACCCACCCAGAATATCTCTTGATTGACGAACCTTTCGCCAATTTAGATGATGAAGGTATATCGACACTGATAAAAGTGATCCCGAAAGGTACGTTGCTTTCAGAACACAGGGTAAAGCAGACCTTGCCGTTGATCGACAGGAGTTACCTCATAAAGGAGAGAAGCATCATAGAAAAGGACAAGAGTTCCTTCCTCGATGACGACTTCCTCAGGAAAGAAGGATTGAGGGGTTTTAGGATAGACCCATTGGAGTTCAAGCCTTCTCAAGAGGTTTTAACACAGTTCAAGGTGAAAGGAGCAAACATCTCTGTCCACAAGGGTGAGGCGGTATGCATAAAAGGAAAGAACGGTTCAGGGAAAACCACCACGCTTAAGGGAATGATAGGAAAGAAGGACGTGTACATAGTCTTTCAAAATCCTGACTTGCAATTTTTTAATCAGACAGTGAGAGAAGAGGTAAAAGACGATGAGGTAATGAAAAGGCTTGGACTGTGGAAGGAGGCCGAGAGAAGTCCCTATTCCCTGAGCCACGGAGAGAAAATGAAGGTACTTATAGGGTCTGCGATATCGTCTAGGTCAGCGGTGATAGCCATGGACGAGCCTGCGTCTGGACTTGACGGCTTCTCATTGCTCGAGTTCAGATCAATCCTGCAAGACGTATTAGAGGAAGGTAGAGGGATTATAATAACCACAAACGACGATGATGTTACTCCACTCTGTAATAGAGTAATACAAATTTAGGGTTCAAATACAAAGACATTTTTGTAGGAGCCTTCACTTCCATCAACTCTAGGTTATGTTCTCGCCATAGGCAGTAGAGTGTTTTAACTTAACGGGAGGTTAAGAGGACGAAAGACTTCCGTAAGGGATAGCCCCTAGAAGAGTTCATTAGTGGAAAAAGTGATAGTGATATCTAGACCGAGGCTGAAAGAGCTGGGTCAGTGCGGTGTGGGGTCATGCTGTGGAGAGCTAACCCTCCGTAAC
>DAHF01000072.1:329-2786 GCA_002495845.1 Sulfolobus sp. UBA167 | reverse complement strand
GTGAAGATAAAGTTGCTCTGAGAAGGAAAATCGCTAGGTGGGATACTCCGCGAGGGCGGGGATAGTTCACTACTTTCCTCACTTCAGTCTTTTCCCCTTTGTCTCCTCGACTAAGGCGACGCTCAATAACGTCACAAATATGTAAGGCAAAACTACCGTGGGTATACCGTAACCTGTGACCTTCAGCACTATGGGCGCCAAGGTCCCGCCTATTATGCTAGCAACTTGGTATGAGAGGTTGGATGCCGTAAAACGATATTTTTTATCGAACAGCTCAGTGAACAACGATGACTGGGGGGCATAAAGTGACGCGTCTGACACTGAAAGCAACGTCTCTCCCAAGATTAAGCTCAAAGAAAACGAGATGGACCCAAAGAGCATGACAACCGCACCTATGAAGACAACGAATCTCCTGCCTATTAGATCGCTCAAATAGCCGAACATAGGTAACAAGACTAACTGCAAAGATACAGCTAACGTGACTATCGCAGAGACTTCCGTGGTCGGAACGTGTCGAGAAAAGATAAGTGAAGTGAGTATGTAAAAATTTGCACTCTCGCTTATTTTTATCCCTATAGCTTTGAGGATATTACCCCAATCTTTTCGTATCGCCGTGAGGATGGGAAAACTATAACTACTTTCGATATTTATGCTTTTCATATCTCTAATAAGCCAAATGGAAATCAAGGAGACGACTATAGAGAATATCAACGAAAACCTCCACTCCTCCAACGAGAAGACGGAAAGGAGAAATATCGAAATGGAGGATAAAATCACCGAGACAGGGACGGCCAATTGGACTATGCTAGTTGCAAGCCCTCTGAACTTAGAGTCTCTGTAGGCCTCCACTACTAACGTGCTGGCTCCGCCCCATTCTCCGCCTAAACTTAAACCTTGAAGGAACCTGAAGGTTATAATAGAATAATAGTTATAAAATAGAATTATCAGCAAAGATGAAGCAACTAATGTGAGCGAGGTCGAGAAAATGGCGACTTTCCTGTTGAACCTATCTCCTACGTAACCGAAGACTACACTGCCTGCTATCCTTCCTATGAAGCCTAAGGCGAAGATAACCACTCCGTAAAGAGCCGGAAAAATAAACAGAGAAAGCTGAGATACCAAGAAGAAAGAATACCACTCGGAAATTGTCAAGAGCAAATTCCCTAAAATCAACCTCATGGGGATAAAAAGAAAAATGCCTTTAAATACAATCCTTAGTCCAGACTAGGGCTACTTTATCTTAATTTCTCGTTAAAGAATGAAGAAATCCTTAGATGCTGGTTAAATAAAAATCCTCTACTTAGCCTCATCTTACAAAAGAATTAAAGCCTCGCCTTTCAGGGATGAANNTCTTCTTGAGCTTATGTTCAATAGCTAGGTAAGTCCAATCAGAGCAACTGTTTCGATGAAGGTTGGATTGTCTATTCTCGCCTAGCCTTGTCGAACAAATGCGTGAAGGTATCAAGATACGTTTTGTCCTGGTTTAAAAGAAAGGAATGTAAACCCAGAAAAAGGAGTTATTCAGCTAGTTTACCAAGAATTATACAAAAAATAAGGAATGGCTTCAACTACCGTCAAAGGTTGCTGAGGATTGTCATAGGGATTCACTTTTCATCTACAAGGCTTGGTATAACAACCCTAAGAAAGGTATTCCTTAGGTGTATAAACCAGCAGTGTGATTAACATCACGATTAAGTTACTCAGTCGATTTCGGGAAAATGACCGTAAAGATAGAGTTGGCGAATTAAATTCTAGGTTATCCTAGAAATCTCTTGGAATACAAGGATTGGAAGATGAGAGAAGCGAGACTGGTAAATAGAAGTGAGACTCATTTCTTAAAGTAGTTTTCTAGAATGATACGACAGAGATTGAGCTTGGTAGCGTAGCTGTCGACGTCAACATGAATGATATTGTTATCGGAAAAGATGATGATCATTACGTTAGGGTGTTAACTAGCTTAGACGAAGTTCATCGCTAGAAGTCCTTGTCTGATCTTCAAAGGAAGTATTCAAGGTGGAGTAAGAAGATTCTTTCAAGGATTCGTTCTTTTCACTTGAAGACTAAACATATCACGGAAGATTTCGCTAGGAAAGTGGGGAAAAGGGTCGTTGATTCTGCAAAAGATCTAGGTTCTAACGTTATCAAACTTGAAAATTTGAAAAACATGATTAATCAAGTTAATAAACTACCTCAAGAGTTTAGGGATCGTCTTTGCTTGATGCAATATCGTCGTGTTCAGCATTGGATTGAATGGCAAGCGAGAAAGNNAATACGTTCCCGCCTTCAACTCTTCCTTGACGTGCCAAAGTGCGGTAAAAAGATGAAATAAACTGGGCATCGTTGGTTTTCCTGTTCGTGTGGTCATGAGAAAGATAGTGACATTATCGCTGTCGTAAACCTATGGGGGGACTCTCTGACCCTCTCGACTGTCAGATGAGAGATGTAAACAGAATCGAT
>DAHF01000072.1:0-235 GCA_002495845.1 Sulfolobus sp. UBA167 | reverse complement strand
GGGAAAATGTACAAATTTCAAAATTATCTGGCTTCCTCCCACCTTGGAACTTCCATTTGGAACTGCGTCTCATTCGGTGAGGAGCAAAGTGGCTCAATACTCCCATTATGAGAGTTGAGGATCAGCCATAGAATCCTCCGTTCCTGTGAAGGTGAAAGAGATGTAGATTGTCCCTCCCATAGTTGCTTCAAGCTGGAGAAGCGCCGTTAACGCCACTAACATTTTTTACAAGAAA
>DAHF01000073.1 GCA_002495845.1 Sulfolobus sp. UBA167 | reverse complement strand
GTATGTAGTACTTTCCGTTAGCTAAGCCTTTGTAGTTACCCCAATAGCCGTGGATATAATCAGGGTTGAAGTAAGCTGAGAGCTTGTCAAGGTAAGTGAATGCCTTCACGTCTCCAGAGTCGTTAAATACGAACGGATTTCCTCCAGCTTGCACCATCCATTGATACAGCTCCGTTGATGTGCTCGCTCCTCCATGTCCTTGGAACATGACTGGCTTCACACCGGTATTCTGATATATCAACTTAGCGTCAGTCATTAGTTGCGACCAATTTGACGGTGGAGATGTTATTCCTGCCTCCTTCATCACGCTTTCGTTATACCAAACTAGAGGAATGTTCCCTCTGAAAGGTATGAAGTAAACAGAGTGGTATACCTTTTGCTCATAGTTCATTAGGTGCGCCATGGAAGGTATCAGGTCTGACGTAGGGAGAGAGGACATGTAAGGTTGTAGGTTCATGAGGTCATTAGCATAGATCAGCTCTCCGATGATCATGTTGTCCTCAGCTATCACCGTAGACCCTACGTCACCTCCTTCAACTAGCGCCTTAATAGTCCCAACCATGTTGCCAGCGCTCTCCACGTGAAGGTCTACCGAGATATTGGGATATTCCTTCTCGAACTGAGGTATGACGTAGTTATCAAATACCTTAGCTTCTGACGGGGCTAAGTCGTCATAGTAGTTAATTACGACTTTCTTTGATGAGGAATGACTGCTGTAGATGTAATAACCGACCCCTCCGGCCACTACCAATATACCGAGCACTAAGATTCCTATGAGAGCAGTTCTCCCCAATGCTCTCATAATTCTCTTATTCATATATATACCCGTAATACTGTTTGTTTTTACTATATAAAAAATTAGTTCTTCCACCCATAATTTAAGTAGATTTAAATTAGCTTAATACTGTGCAAGTTGATATAAATTAACCTTAATTCTTTTTTACCTTTCAGTAAGAGAAAATTATTAATATTAAATATATTTTAATTTAAAATAAGATTTATACCTTATACTCAAGAGATAGAAGACAATAATGGGAAAAAGGATTTTCCTTGCCTTCACCTTTTCTTGCTTCTATCTTCCCAAGCTAGTTTTGAATTATTGATCAAAATTTCTTTAGGGACAGCCCTCTACGAATACAAAAAACAACTGAGGCTACAGAAGATAGATAATATCTGTAAAAATCCCAAAAGCCTTCGATCTCCGTATCTGAAGTTCAGAAACATATTTGACGGCGAATGGACATGTTATAATATGGACAAAAGGATTGGAACTCTTATCAGATTCCTATTGAAGTCGAGGCTGAGCACCCCTCTTCTGGTAATTTACCTCATCGCCACTTTCTTCGCTTTAGTAGAGTTCGTCTTCAGCTTCCGCATTTCCAGCTTGTACTCTGCAGATAGATTCCTCCTGTTCTATCTCCTCGTTGCAATGGTTCCCATGGCTTTCCTGACGCCTACCCCCAACAAGGCAGATGCGTTCAACGTGTTCTCACTTCCTCTCTCTATAGAGAAGATATACGATTACTGGTTCTTCTTCCAATTCACATATAGGTTACTATTCCTAGGCTTCATCTCTGCAGTGACTTCCATCGACTTAGCCTCACCTTTTTACTTCCCGTTCATGGTGGAATACGCCCTGACCGGGGCAACCCTAAGCTCCGTCAACATGATAGGGAGAAAGATGAGGTGGATGTTCTACATCTTCCAGTTGGTGGAGGCGCTGAGCCTGCCTTTCCTTTCACCAGCGATCCTCTTCGCAGTCTCAGGTGGTATAACTCTCATCTCAGCAGGAATTTACATGAGGTATAGGTCAGCGTACGACCCAACGGAGTTCCTCTCCTCCCTGTTCCAGGAGAAGAAGAGTGACTTAGCACAGGACAAGTTAGTGACAGGTGAGAAAGGCGAGAGGGCTCTCCTCTTGAACAGAATTAAGAACCCACAGATAGTCCTTACCTTCAACGTGTCGGGACAGGTGAAGGTAATCAAGCCCAGATTTAACGCCAGATACCTCCTCTTCCTAGTCTCTGGGGCGTTGGGAATAGCAGAGATAGCTTTATCCATATTGATGGGTTCGTCTCCTCAAGCTTTCGGGAAATTCTACATCGCTGGGATAATACTTTACATTTCCATGATATTCGAGACCCAGTGGCTCGTGATGGGGACGTTGGCGTTCGAGAGGCCTTGGATAGGAGCACAAGCATTGGGGATAGGCAAATACTTCAGGGAAGTTCACTTGAGCAATTTGCTAGTCTTAACCATGTCGTGGGGGTTGTTGGGAGCGCTCTCCGCAATAGCATCCATCTTCGGTGGCATTCAAATATTCATAATCTCCGTGTTGACGCTCCCGTCTTCGTGGTTACTATACATGATCCTTTTCCTGAGCGTCTCCTCGAGCATGCCTAACGTACAACTCCTGGCAGACGATAACCAACCTTACGTAGCCAACGTGAGGAACGTTGTCGGGATATCCTTCCTAACTGTAATACCATTCATGATTTTAATGATCGCATCCGTCCTGGCCTCCATAATACCCGAGATAGCGTTCGTCGAGATTGTAGGGATCGAGGCTTTAGCTTTGGCGGGAATCACAGCTCTCCTTTTGAACACCGGGTTCTACAACAACTATTCCCTAAAGATAATGTCCATAAAGGGGTACTTCTGACAAATGTTCACTGACCTCCCAGCCTAAATGCGAGACCTTCATAGTTTTATGTAAAGACATTGCTAAGAGGGAAACAACTTCTGTCCCCCCTTCGAAGGGAAGAGGTATCTCCTCAGTTCCCCTTTTCCTAAGCATGAAGGAACAAAGATTATTGGTTCAGGGTATGGCGAGAAAGGCTAGCATTTACCTTATCAAATGAGAGGATCCTCGGACTCTAATGGAGGGATCTAAACCTGTAGAGCCTAAAGGATGCCAATATCGAAAAGGTCACGGTCGAGACGATTACGGCGATCATCTCAATCCTTGACAAAAAAAGAACGCTTCGCAAATGCGTTTAAGGCGGTAATTGCCGTTAACCTTATGGATGAATTTAGGATCAAAAGGAAAGATCTGAGAGAAGAGCTGATATTGGAGGTAGTAATGGAAGACCCTTCCTGGTTCGAGCTAGCGAACGTGATCTAGGCTGATAAGAACGTATGGCTATGATGAAATAGTTCGCTTGCACTTCCGGAAAAAGATGATCTTAGTGCACGATAAGGTAGTGACGAGATCCAAAAGGTTTGGAATCGTCATTTAGAGCGTGGAGTCAGCATGCTGGAACACCTTTTCCTTAGAACTGAAGGTTATATGTCATCACTCGCTGTTTTTAAATAATCAAGCTTTAAAGAATTCTCATGAAGCTCGTGATCACAGAGAAACCCTCAGTTGCGATGGATATAGCGAGAAGCCTAGGGAAAGTCGAGAGGAAGGAAGGATACGTGGTCGCGGGCGACTACGTCGTGACATGGGCTTACGGCCACCTCCTCGAGATAGACGACTCGATAGCTCCGAGCAAGTGGGACTTGAAGGACCTCCCTATCTTCCCCAAGGAGTTCAAGTATAAGGTGATAGACGGGAAGAAGTCCCACTTCTCCTTAGTTAAGAAGCTCTTGGAGAAAAGCGAAGTTGTGGTTAACTGCGGTGATGCAGGGAGGGAAGGGGAGCTCATAGTGAGAGAGATCCTCGAGACTGCTGGGTATAAAGGAAAAGTGCTCCGTTTATGGACTTCGGAGGCACTCACCCCTGACGTGGTAAGGAGGGAGTTCTCATCTTTGAAGCCTTCGTCACAGTACGACGATTTGTACTTCAGTGCCTTAGCGAGACAGCACAGCGACTGGATCGTGGGAATTAACTTGACAAGACTCGTTACACTCAAGGCAAACAACAGGGAGGTCTGGAGCGTGGGGAGAGTGCAGACTCCAACCTTAGCTATGATAGTCGAAAGGGACAAGGAGATAGAAGAGTTCAAGCCCCAGGAATACTACGTGGTAATAGCTAAGTTCAGAAAGAAGGGTGGAGGGGAAGAATATCTGGGTTACCTGATACGAGGGAGAGAGAGCGAAAAAGAGGAGAAGGAAGACAAAGAAAAAAGGGATGACGACGAGAAGGTAGCAACTAGGCTAACCAAGGATGAAGCGGAGGCGGTGGTGAGCAAGTTATCCACCATCAAGGAGGGAAAGGTGAAGGAAGTAATGAAGGAGACCAGGAGAGAGAGACCTCCACTCCTTCATTCCTTGACGTCCCTGCAGAGGGAAGCCAACTCACTCTACGGTCTGTCTGCTAAGAAGACTCTTGATATAGCACAGCGCCTTTACGAGGAATACAAGGTGATAAGTTATCCTAGGACGGACGCTAGGTACATGGGGGACAGCAACAAGGGATTAGTGGTCTCGATACTGAAAAAGCTCGGGAAGGACGACCTAGTCCCGAGGGTGTACAAGGTAGGGAAGAGGGTCTTCGACTCGTCTAAGCTCACAGACCACCACGCAATAATTCCGCTTGATAAGTTCGACGGCGGGAACGATCTGGAGAAGAAGGTTTACTTCCTGGTCTACAGGAAGTTCGTGGGGGCTTTCATGGAAGATTACGTCTATGAAGCTATGAGAGTAATCACTTCCTTGGATGGAGAGACCTTCGTCTCACATGGAAAGAGGAACGTGTCCCTAGGTTGGATGTCCCTTTATGAAAGCAAGGACAATCCATTGCCAGACCTGAAGGAAGGAGAAACAGTGGATAAGGTAAGCGTTGACGCTTCGAAGAGAACAACTAAGCCACCTTCTCACTTCACGGACTCCTCAATCCTGAAGGAGATGGAGAGACTCTCCCTTGGGACTCCCGCCACAAGAGCGTCCATAATAGAGACTTTACTATCAAGGAAATACTTGATGAGAAGGGGGAAGTTGCTTGTCTCAACGGATAAAGGAAGGGAACTGATCCAAAAATTGAAGGACAGCAGGGTGGTAAGCCCGGAGATGACCGGAGAATGGGAGAAGCTCTTGGAAGGGATATACTTGGAACATAAAGGGAGGCATGGATACGAAGAGTTCGTAAACAAAATAAGGGAGTTCGTAGCGCAGGAAATTAAGGGGCTCATGCCGAAGCTGGAAGACATCGGAAAGGGAGAAGAACATGAAGACGAAAGAGAGGAAGTAGAGAAAGAAAACATCATGAAGTGCAAGTGCGGAGGGGAAGTCAAGGAGTTCTTCAAAGGATGGAGGTGTACTTCGTGTAAATCCGTGGTATGGAAGACCATCCTAGGAAAGAGGATAACCAAGAGGCAGGCATCCCTCCTCTTCCAAGGGAAGGAAGTGAACATGAAGGGTTTCACCAGCAAGAACGGGAGGAAGTTCTCTGCGACCATCTTCTTAGAGGAAGGAAGGGTGAAGTTCAAATTCGACAACAAGATCAGCAAGGATGGGGAAAAACCTACGTAAGTGAGAGAAAGGGAAGGGATGAGAAGAGAGGAAATTTTCTTCCCCTCCAGCCCATCTCGGAGAAATAGGGATGAAACGATTTGAGCGTTGCGAAGGATAACACAAGATATATAGTGCAAGCTCTGCAGAGAACATTGTGTCACCGTTCACGAGAGGAAGCCAGAGAAGGAGACGTGGAAAAAAGCTCTTCATACCTTTAAGTAGATCCACCCTTCAGATTGTCTCCTCACTATCTCAGCCACGCCAGCGTTCACTACAATCGTACCTTTGGGCAAGCTTGACTCGTCTATACTCTTAGCTCTCAGAGAGTTCCTGCACGCAACTACCTTAGCAGGACTGAGCTTCTCTACCAAGGAGGGGTCGAGAACTGCACCTATAGCCTCTTGATGGAAGACTACTTCTACTTCACCCAACTTCATTTCCCTGAGCAGATTCACGACTGAGTTCACTCCCCTCTCAGGGTTGTCGCTTATCTGCACAACTACCTTCAAGTCAGAAGCGTCTTTCTCTTCACCTTTCACGTGAAACACGGCTCATCATCCACTTGAAGGCGTACTTCTCGTAAACTGAACGCGACTCAGAAGAGAGTACCACTTTCTTCACATTTTCACCCCCTTCTTTATCGCCGAACTTAGTTACGGCTATTGATAGCTTCCCCTTCCTTCCGGTTCCCACGCTTTTAAAGCCCCACTTTATAGCTTCTGTGTTCCACATAACTCCAGCGTTGACTAAACCGTTCCTCATGAGTAAAGGAGTCTCCCTGTGGTGTACTTTAGTCACGTAGCTCCTCTCCCTTAGCGAGGAATAGTCACCGCACTCCTCTTCATAGGCTTTCCTGAACACATCCCCTATGCCCTCGTTTTCAGGGTTGGGCAAGGCTAACCTGAGGCCTGATAGATCACATATATCCTTTACTTTCAGGCTTGTAGCTATGACGACCTCGTTCTCAACGTATTCCGTGGGTTCCAATACCATGTCTTTGACTTGTTCCATCAGAGAGGAAGGAAGAGAAACTACGTCAGGCTTGACGTCTATCACCAAGTTCCCGATCTTTACTGCCTCGCCCATCATTTGCTTCATCACTACTCCTGGAGGGAGGGTCTCCATGAACACGTTAGCCATTCTGGGAAGGATCTCCTCGAGGGCGAACCATTGGTTACCAGCTGCGAAGAACTTCACCCCGGATATCTTGCCATACAAGTCATGGATCAGATCGAAGCCATCAAGAGTGAGATCCAGCATCAAGTAATTCTTTGCTCAAGAAATAAAAACGTGATGTTATAACCCAATCTTGTTGGAGGTCAGTTAACTCAGAGAATTAGGTTATAAGCAGACATAATTTTGTTGCTTTTTTGCTCGTCCATTTTTTAATTTATTCGTTTATTATTTTTGCTCTCTAACACAAATCTTCTCGACGTTACGCGATATTATCTTTATGGTTCACGATGAACTACCTCCTTATTTTAGTGTGTCTAG
>DAHF01000039.1 GCA_002495845.1 Sulfolobus sp. UBA167 | reverse complement strand
CTCCTAAGTTGCGCTGTAGAAGTGCTAAGAATATCTCCCTAAATTCCGGGTCTCTTAGGGATTTCATAATTACTGCCATCGCTTCATTATATCCCACCTTGTTTGTATCGATTCCTGTAACAAATCTCGAAAGCTCATCCGGAGTTAGAAACTGTAAGGTTTTAGTTATCACTTCATTCGGAATCCTATACTTCCCTTTTCGATAGTTATATGCCATTACTCTAGATATTCCTAAGTCATCATAGTTTACTTTCTTCTCTGTGAGAACATGCTCCAATATTTTTCTTCTTGTTTCGTCGTTAATTGAGGAAACGTCAAAATTCATATGATGTATTCATTAGGTAAAATAAATAACTTTACGTCAGAAATCACGTTAAATTAACGCCGTCAAAAATTACGTTAGACGTTAAATTCTAGTAGATTTTTTCGTTGAACGTGTTATCCTATCCAAGCGTTAAACAAAATATCGACAGGCGTTAAATTCTAGGATTTTTCTCAACTAAAAAGTAAGAAAGTACGCAAAAATTACGTAAGTGCCGCCACGGGGNNGATTTGAACCCCGGACAACCGGATATCCCCTCTGGATCGTATGAGTCCGGCGCTCTAGCCGGGCTGAGCTACGGCGGCACTTGTTACTACTTCTTACACGTTTGGTTATAAAGTTTTTATCTCCTGTTTACAAAAGAACGAAAGCGTCACCTTTGGGGTAAGCGATGACGAATGTTTAAACATTTCTTTCCCGATCTAGCAAGATGGCTATTAAAGACAATTGTCCGATCAGGGCAACAGTTTCATTGAAGATTGGAGTATTTGTGAGAGCCTCTACTAGCCCTCTGTGGTAACTACTTGAAGGCATTAAGGTTCGTGCCATGTTGGTTGAATGTAAGGAACGTAAATCCAGGGAAATTGGTCCTTCAGCTAGTTTGAATAGTGCGTATAATTATAAGTCAGTTAAAGAGAAATGCGTATAAAAGGAATAAGGAAAATAGAATACATATATATGTATTTATGTGTATACATATTTATAAAAAATTATTTCTATCTACTTTTCTTCAGGACTGAAATCAAATCTACTTAGCTTCCTCGATTCTCACTTTATCGGGGAAGTGAGACAAGAACTTCTTCACTTTAGGGCTTATCACTATCCTGCAGTAAGGCTGGTTCGGATGTCTTTCGAAGTACTTGTGGTGATAATCCTCAGCTTCATAGAACGCGTCAAGGGGTTTGACCTCAGTAACTACCTTCTTCCCTAACCTACTCTGGACTTCGTCTATAACTTCCTCTGCTATCCTTTTCTGCTCTTCGTTGTGGTAAAGGATGATCGATCTGTACTGAGACCCTACGTCATTACCCTGCCTGTTTGGGGTTGTAGGATCATGGATTTCGAAGAATATCTCAAGTAGGTCTCTGAAGGTCACCACTGAAGGGTCGAACGTTATTTGGACTACCTCAGCGTGACCCGTAGTATCGCTACATACGTCCTCATATGTGGGGTTGGGAAAATTGCCTCCAGCGTATCCCGGCCTCACGTCCGTGACTCCCTTCACTCTGGAGAAGACTGCTTCAGTGCACCAGAAACATCCTCCACCTAGCGTTGCTTTTTCCATAATTTAGAAAGATAATTTTGCCATATTAAATTGATGTAAGGAAAAATCAAATGTCTTTTATGGTTGGTATGTCATGTCGATAAACTCCCAAGTGTATTGGACTCCGTTCCCTTGAACCGTCACGGTCATGTTGTAAACCCCTGAGGCGGGATAAGGAACGCTGAAAGACGTGCCTGGGTTTATTGTGACGTGGCTGAAGTTGAAGTACCTTGAGATGTTTTGATTATAGAGGTGAAAAGTTACGTTGTAGTATCCTGGAGGAAAGGTGATGTACCCAATGTGTGAGCTACTGTACTTTTGGTAAGTCATACTCATGAAAACGAAGTAGCTGGAGGTATTTGGATAGTAGATCTCTTTTGTGTTGTTAAAGGCGTAAGTCAGCTTCTCCCCGAAAGTTGCTTGGTTGTTTGGAACCAAAGAGAGTTTGCTGGAGATTATAGGGTCAGGAGGTGAGGGCTGAGTAAGGAATAGTGAAGGTACGCGACTAGATAAGCCTATGTCTTGTTTGTAGCTCCACCCGTAAGTCCCGGTAGCCTCTACCATGGCTTCCTCTATTTGTGGCATCGAATACACAGGCTGGACAGTCGAGTTTCCGTTGATGTTTACAAACTCATCGCTTACGTTGAGGTATACCGTGATTGTCTTTTGCAGTCTCTGTCCCGAGTTCAGGTGAATGGGTATTGTGTAGTTTTCAAGGGTCAGCCCATGGGTAGTTTCGTTGAGATAGCCTACTTGTATGTACGCCACGGCAGACATCGGCAAAGGCCCGTCGTTTGACGCAGATAGTTTGATCACGTACTTATACCCTATAGGATGGAACGTCTCCTCGACGTATTCCGGGCTCACGTTAACGTGAAAGGACGTGTCCTCAATGTAAAACAGTACTCCTACTACTACGACCACAGCGACCAAGGCAAGTATTACGTACGTTATTCTGAACTTCACGACTAAAGGATAAAGAGTACTTTTTATTATTCTTATTCGCCAATCAGAGTGAGCTGAGTTAGATCATCAGTCACTTTGCGAGATCTCATCATATAGACATCTGTCTATAGGTGATATAGACAGTTACACAAATCTTAAAAAGCTTAGCAGGTGAAGAATGTTTCGATGAAGTCAGGAATTATAGGCTGGGGCGCTTACGTCCCCAGGTTTAGGGTCAAGGTTAGCGACATAGCCAAGCTGTGGGGAATGGAAGAAGGAGTGGTGAGGGGACTCGGACTTCAGGAGAAGTCACTTCCAGGTCCAGACGAGGACTCCACAACGATAGCTTGGGAGTCTTCGAGGAACGCGTTGATCAGAGCAGGGATAGATCCTTCAAAGGTGAAGTTGGTGCTCTTCGGTTCCGAGTCGAAGGTCTACGCTGTCAAACCAACGTCAGCCTTGTTAATAGATTCTTTAGGTCTTTCATATTTCTCAGCTTCAGCGGACATGGAGTTCGCTTGTAGGGCAGCATCTGTGGGTCTCAGGCTTGCTGCCACATTTGTGGAGAGCCATCCCGATTCTTATGCCCTCGTGGTAGGGGCAGATACTGCTCAGTCTAACCCTGGAGACATCCTGGAGCTCAGTTCAGCCTCCGCAGGTTCTTCCTTTGTCTTGGGCAGTGGAGACGTCCCCGTGGTTATAGAGCACTCAGCCTCTTACACCACTGACACTCCGGATTTCTGGAGGAGGGACGGGATGCCTTACCCGCTCCACGGTGAGGGGTTCACAGGGGAGCCTGCATACTTCGCGCATATAATTAACGCTGTAAAGAGGTTATTCGAGGAGACTGGTCTTTCAGTCTCAGACTTCGACTACTTTGTCTTCCACCAGCCTAACGGCAAGTTTCCGGTTCAAGTTGCCAAGAAGCTGGGCGTTCCAATGGAGAAGGTGAAACAGGGGCTGGTCTCACCATTCATAGGTAACCCTTACAATGCTTCAGCACTCTTGGGGTTGACTAAGGTGCTTGACGTAGCCAAGCCTGGGGAAAGGATACTCGTTGCTCCTTTCGGCAGCGGTGCAGGGAGCGACGCGTTCAGCATGGTCGTGACTGACGCTATAGGGGAGAGACAGAAGCTTGCCCCTACCACCGAACAGTACATCGCCAACAAGAGGGTAGTCGACTACGCTACCTACGCTAGGTTCACGAACAAGATAAAGGCGTATGAGCTATGAGCAAGGTATACGTTACGGGAGCCTCTATGGTTCCTGTAAACAGACATTATGATATGTCCCTTCTTGACCTAGCAAACTCATCTTTGATGGGCATCAGAAAGACAGTGGAGGATTTACCTGAGATAGACGCAGTTGTGGTTTCGAACGCTTACGGACAGAAGCTGGAGTCCCAGTCAATGCTCAGTTATAAGATCTCGAGGAGGGCAGGATTATCTGGAAAGGTCTCAATGACGGTGGAACAAGGCGACGCCAGCGGCGGGGCTTCGATATTCACGGCTTACAGTCTGGTTAAGTCAGGCGTGGCGAAGAACGTCCTCGTCATAGGAGTTGACAAGTTCTCAGACTTCCCGTCAAAGTTCGTCAATGATGCGGTATCCTCGACGCTTGATGAGATATCCTACCAAGAAGGGGTTACAACTTCATCTTACGGTGCGCTCATGATGAAGAGTTACATGAGGAAGTATAACGTGAGTGAGGACTACTTCTACGACTGGGCAATAAGGATGCACTCCAACGCCGTTGAGAACCCGTACGCATACCTACGCTTTCCTGTAGACAGGGAGGTCATAGCCAAATCTCAGGAGGTGTCAACTCCAATGAGGCTCTTCGACATAGCTCCGCGTGCTGATGGCGCATCAGCTCTCCTTGTATCTTCGGAGGACTATTCGAAGATATCCGAAGTGCCGGTCGAGATAGATAGTATAGACTTCTCCTCAGGAGAACCATCAATTTCTTCCTTAGAGTTCCCGATAAAGAGGGCTAACGTTAATCCTGACAGGACTGTCATAGAGATTTCAGACACCTTCAGCGTCTCCGCAGCGATAGAGCTTGAGGCAATGGGACTAGCTGAGAGGGGGAAGTCGATCAAGTCCCTCGATCAGCTGAATGTCAATTACAGTGGTGGGCTCAAAGCCAGGGGTTACCCTGGAGGTGCTACTGGGGTATATCAAGCCGCAGAAGTCTACATACAGTTGATAGGCGAGTTCCCTGGGAGGAAAGCGAAGGAAGCAGAGGAAGGGCTAGTCCTGAACACTGACGACGTGTTGAGGACCAGCTTTCTATTTCACTTCAAGAGGTGATCACAGTGAGGATTTCCCCTCCACAAGTATGGAGAGCAAAACAGTCCTTGTATAAGCTGGCCGCGACTAAGTGCAACAGATGCGGTAACATAGACGTCTACTCATCGGCTTTCTGCAGCAAATGCGGATCCAACGAGGTATCATCCATCAACCTGAGCGGCAACGGGACCTTGATATTCTCTACTAAGAACTTCCAACAGAGGGCTGGATATGAGAAGAGCATGCCCCAGTTCGTCGGGCTCATAAAGCTTGACGAAGGTCCTGAGATAGTTGCACCCCTCACTGACGTCGACGAGGAGCCTAAGGAAGGATCTAGGGTCACCGCTGTACTCAGGAAACTGACCGTGGACTCCTCAAACGGGCTAATAGAGTATGGCCTAAAGTTTAAGGTAATTTCTGATGGACCTTGAGGAAGTAGTAGAGAAGATGGTGAAGGGGGAGATTCCCCTTCATGAGGCAGACAAGTATCTCGAAGCAAACGCCGCCATGGTAGCTAGAAGGCTCGCAGTAGAGAGGATCACTGGAGTAGGCCTTCCTAACATAGGCTCCACTGTGATAGACTACGCTGAAATAAAGAACAGGAACGCCGAAAACGTGATAGGCGCAGTGCAGATACCCATGGGGATAGCAGGTCCCTTGAGGGTGAACGGCGAGTTCGCCAAGGGAGAGTTCTTGGTCCCTATGGCTACAACTGAAGGCGCTCTGATAGCGAGCGTAAATAGGGGGATGAAGGCTATCACGGCTTCAGGAGGAGCTAACGTCAGGGTCATAAAGGACCAGATGACTCGAGCTCCAGTGATAAAGCTTGGGTCAGTGAAGCAGGTATCGGATTTCCTTTCATGGTTCTCCTCCGTCGAGGAAGAGATCAGGAAGATTACTGAATCCACGTCTTCCCACCTTAAGTACGTCGGATGTTCACCTTACGTCATTGGCAACAACGTCTGGCTCAGGTTCTCCTTCCAGACAGGGAACGCCATGGGGATGAACATGGTAACCATAGCATCTGAGAGGGCATGCTCATTCATAGAGGAGAACTTCCCTGGAGCGAAGTGCGTCGCCGTGAGCGGGAACATGTGTAGCGACAAGAAGAACACAGTAGTCAACTCTTTGATGGGCAGAGGGAAGACCGTGATAGCCGACGCCATGATACCTAGCACTGTCGTAGAGAAGGATCTCAAAAGCGACATTTCACTGATCAATGAGGTGAACCTGAGGAAGAACTGGCTAGGGAGCGCCAGGGCGGGTTCTGTATCGCAATTTAATGCTCACTTTGCTAATGTGATAGCAGCAATCTTCATAGCCACGGGACAGGACGTGGCTCAAGTGGTTGAGAGCAGCTCCGGATACACTTGGACTGAGGTCAGGGACGATGGTCTTTATATTTCTGTTACTCTCACTTCCCTTGAGGTAGGCACGGTAGGAGGTGGCACGAGGCTCCCCACTCAGAAGGAAGCTCTATCCATAATGGGCATCAGAGGGGAGGATGAAGGGTCTTCCAGGAAGCTCGCAGAGATAATAGCCTCCGCTGTCCTTGCTGGGGAATTGAACCTGCTCTCAGCATTAGCAAACAAAGAGTTAGGTAAGGCACACATGAAACTCGGCAGGAATGCCAAACCTTAGACCACGTTTTGGTTACCTGAAACTCACATAAATCTGAATTTCTAAAAGTTTTTATGTTACATCAGTTAAAGTTGTAACTATGGCCATACCTAAAGAATTGGAAAAAATTCTTGAAATTACGAAGGAACAAAACACGTGGAGGAGGAAGGAGACTTTGAACTTGATAGCGTCAGAGAACGTGATGAGCCCCTTGGCTGAATCGGTCTACATGAGCGACTACATGTCTAGATATGCAGAGGGTAAGCCATACAAGAGGTTCTATCAAGGTACTAAGTATGTCGATGAAATGGAGACCCTGACCATGGAACTCATGAACCAGATAACCTCTTCCAAGTTCTGCGACATGAGGCCTATAAGCGGTACTGTAGCTAACGCAGCAGTGTTCAGGGTTCTAGCTAACCCAGGAGATAAGGCTTTGATAGCCCCGGTGCAGGCTGGAGCTCACGTCAGTCACACCCGCTTCGGAACTCTAGGGGCCCTTGGGATAGAACATATAGAGCTTCCCTTCGATAAAGAGAACATAAACGTAGATGTAGACAAGTCGATCAAGATGATAGAGGAAGTCAAACCCAAGTTCGTCGTCATGGGAGGGAGCCTCTACTTGTTTCCCCACCCAGCCAAGGAGTTAGCCCCCCACGTCCATGCAGTGGGTGCTAAACTTGTCTACGACGCAGCCCACGTTTACGGCCTCATAGCTGGCAAGGTCTGGAGCAACCCTTTAGATGAAGGGGCTGACTTCTTGAACGTATCAACTCACAAGACTTTCCCCGGCCCTCAGGGAGGGGCAATCTTCTCCAACAACGAGGAGTATTACAAACCAGTGTCGAGGACGATTTTCCCTTGGTTCGTGAGCAATCATCACTTACATAGACTGCCTGCCACAGCAGTCACCGCTTTGGAGATGAGGGAGTTCGGCGCTGACTACGCATCCCAGATAACGCGCAACGCAAAGAAGCTAGCAGAGAGCCTAGCTTCCCTCGGCTTCAAGGTAGTGGGAGAGCACCTAGGATATACGAGGAGCCATCAAGTCGCAGTTGACGTAAGGCCTCAAGGCGGAGGAGCTAAGGCGGCCAAGATGCTCGAGGACGCAAACATCATAGTTAACAAGAACCTTCTGCCCTATGATGGGCCTGAGGCCGTATCCAACCCGAGCGGACTTAGGATAGGAGTTCAGGAAATGACAAGGTTCGGGATGAAGGAAGGAGAAATGGAGGAAATAGCATCGCTATTCAAGAAAGTCCTCATGGATGGCAAAGAACCCAGCCAGGTTAAGAGGGAAGTAATGGAGATGAGGAAGGGATATCTGAACGTGAAGTACACATTCCAAGACGGGGAATGGGAACAGAAGTTCTCGTCCAAGGTAATCCCGATGATAATATAAAGCAATATTTTCATGGCTATCAACTCCTCTTTTTCCCCATCTCTCCATTTATGTGAGATGTGCCCGAGTGCTACGCTCTTTCTTTTCCTCTCTTCCCGTTCTGCAACTTGGAGGCTTGAGAGAGAATTCGAACATTTTTTCCTTTTTTAAAAAAAATGAGGAAGGGAAAAAGAGTTTAATTTAGGAATAGGAAAACAAGTCTCGGACACGTAGTTATGTGTGCTCGCGTCCTTTTCCCCTTTCCTCAACCTTCCCTTACACGCTCTAGACTTTCTCCTTCAGAACAGACGAGTTATTTTTTATTTATTTATTCATATCAAAAAAAGTGTTTTTTAATAGACCAGGACAGCTATCTGACTACTATTACAGTGATCGGCGCGTTCAGTGCCACTGACGTAGCTGTAGACCCTATGTTGATGTCGCTGTTTATCGAAGTTCCCCTAGCTCCCATTATTACAGCGTCAAAGTTCTCTTCAGCTATCAGTTTGAGGATCTCGTTTGCAACGCTAGACTCCTTATAGTTCGTCTTCACTTCCTTGAACTCGTAATCCGTCCTTCCTCCGATCCTCTTTTCCAACATTTCCTTTATGGATTGGGTGCTCCTGCACTCCTGGCAAATGTATACCAAGTATATCCTGGACCCATATCTCATCCCGAAGTCAACCCCTATGTCAACTGCCCTCATGCTGTTCTCAGAACCGTCGACTGGAATCAATACTTTCCTCAGCAGGAAGCTCACGGCGTATGTAGGTGGTAGTTTATCGCTCATCTATTTCACCCTCAGATTATGTACCCTTTCTTTATTCCAAGGGAAGTGTTAGTTAACTCCATGGATTTCTCCACCCCAGAGACCGCCCTTACTGCGTCGATGTTCTCGGGCACCACTATGGACTCTTGGTGCACGGCATACATGAGGAAGACTTCCCTACCCTTGGTCTGGACTGAGTCCTCGAAAACCATCACCTCTGGCATGTCGTTCCTCTCCCTTCCCAAGTCCCTCGCGAGCTCCACTAGTTCGGATGTGGAGTTTATTCCGGCCTTTCCTGGAACTACGACTATCCTCGGAGTCGACAACATCTGTTCCAATATCTCTTCCCTTCTGACTTCCACTTCTGTCTCCATATCAAGGAGGTGGACATGCATCAGGTTCGTAGGCGAGATCACTGCCATGGTAACTATGTCAAGGTCCTTCAAGACCGTGTTGACGTCTTTCGCGTGATGGCTAGGCACTGAGGCTGGATCTGGAACTAAGGCATTTATGGGCCCTTTTTTATACTCCTTTGGGTCAGCGGCCCTCCTTATCACTGTGCCTCTGACCTTCCTTACACGTGATACCTTTGACGTCGTGCATATTGTCCTCAACATAGCTGTTGTGTTGCATGACACTACCCTCACGTATTTCTTCCCTAAGGCTTCACCATAGTTGCAAAGCGCTGAGAATGACACTTCTCCTACGTTGCTTTTCTCCCCGCCTTGAAAGAGGGCCGGCTTCCCCTTCTCGATGTATACCTTCTTGTACTCAGCTCCTACTCCGTTCGGCGTAGCGTCTACTATCACGTCTGACTCCTCTATCATGTCGTTTATGTTCCCAGAAGGCTCGATCCCGGCATTCATGAACTTCTCCTTGCTATCCTCGGGTACATAGATCCTCATGTTCCTCTTGAACGCTACCATAGCCTCGTAGTTTGGGGACGTCTTAGCAACGCCCACTAGCTCCATGTCAGGCTGTTTGAGGACAGCGTCTGCCACCCTCTTTCCTATTGTCCCGTAACCGTTTATTGACACCTTTATCAAGTTTCACACCTTGCTGAGGCTCAATGCCTCTAAAGCGGGAAGTCTCTCTCCGGAAAGGAATAAAAGCAATGCACCCCCTCCGGTCGAGATGTGTAGCTTAGACGTGTCATCGACTTTCCCTTCAAGGACGCTTACCATGTGACCTCCTCCGACTATGACGTAACCTGAGTTCTCCAGCGCTGCCCTCATAACGCTCTTGCTACCATCCCTGAACCTTTCATCCTCTATTATCCCCATAGGCCCCCTCAGAACTGTGACCTTAGAGTCCTTGATGAAAGATGAATATATGTCAGCTGTGTTGGTACCTATGTCCTTTATTACCCCGTTCACCTTATGTACCGGGTTTTCCTCTATCCTGCCTTCCCTTTCTACCTTGAAGTCTACTGGTATCTCCACGGGAGAACCGCTCATGAGCAGTTTCCTAGCTCTAGGTATCAAGCTGAGTATGCCTAGCTTCTCTAGCACTTCCATGTTTTCCTTCCCTAGCGATATCCCCTTAGCTGTTGCGAACAGTTCGGCTATTAGCCCTCCAGTCAGTATCCTGTCGGCTATCCTCTTCTTGGTCAAGTTTTCTATTATCCTCAGCGTGTCCAACACCTTACCTCCTCCCAGGACGAACACCTTGGGCGACTCTTCTGGGGTGAATATCTTAGAAAGCGCAGAGATCTCCTTCTCCATGACCCTTCCCGCTGCAGACGGGATGACGAGAGGGAAACCTACTAGGCTTGGCTGGCTCCTGTGCGCGGTAGCGAACGCGTCGTTTACGTAGCCGTCAAAGAGGGGAGAGAGCTTTTTGACGAGGAAAGTCTTTGCGTGTTGTTGCGGCGGTGCCTCTATGAGCTCCTCTGATACCATCCTTACGTTATTGAGGAGTATTATTTCTCCTTCCTTCATGTTCTTTATTTTCTCCCTGGCGTAAGGTCCCATCACGTCGTCTACGAACTCTACTTTCATGTCTAGGTACTTTGAAAGGATCTGGGCATGTTCCTCGAGCTCCACGAAATCCCTATCACCCGGCCTTCCTTGATGTGATATGAGGACGACTGAGTTTTTCCCCTCGACCAGCTCCTTGATCGTGGGGGCATGTGCTTTCAATCTGGAGCTATCGAGTACCCTTCCGTTTTTATCGATGGGCGAGTTAAGGTCAACGCGTAAGAGAACTTTCCTGCCAGAAAGATTCATATCATCTAAAGTTTTAATATCTAAATCTCCTATTTTTATCAGGGCATTTCCCCAATAATTTATGCGTTTCCAAATTTATAAAAATGAGGGTACAGTGAAGGAGATAGTTCCTGCGGATGTCACGGTTTTTAGTTTAAAGCAAATTTCACTCTCTTCATGACCACATTCATGTTATCTTATATTCTGTTCTCTTTCATCTCCATTTATTAAAGTCTCAAATTAACACCTAAGTTGCTCTAAGAAATTGTTCCAAAGTAAAGGGATGAAAAATTTCACGTTTAGTTGCTGAATATATAAACTAATCTCCATTTCTCTCGTGCCTATTCTCTTTGTGAAGAGTTTAGGCTTCTCAGGGGCGAAGTATGACATGGCATTCTTTATTTTCTCAGTATCAAAAGAGGACTCAGTCCTACACGTCGCCATTAGCTTCAGCCTGCTCCCGTCTCCAGCGTCTATCTCGTTCAGCGAACATATGGCGTTTAGGTTTCTCTCAAGTAATGTCTTCAGTAGCGAACTCAGAGACAAAGGTATCTCAGAAGGATTTATTCCCATGGGAGGCAAAAGGAGTTTAACTGGACGTTTGTACTCCTTTCCTTTCTTGATTAAGAGCAAGAAGTTGAAGAATATGAAAGTGGAATTGCAGATATTGCATACGGAGTGAGGTTGATCCTCTATGACTATGGCGTCTTCTCCTGCAACGTTCCTCATTGATGTCCTCACGTCTATGTTTTTCTTGTTTTCCTTTGTAACCGCCATTCCCTTGATACTTATCAAGCTCTTTATTCTCTCGTCTGTGGAGAAATAACCTAGGTACAAGTTGAAGTCTTTCACTCCAGCCTTTCTGATCGCCTTAGAGACGAGGTTAGTAGCTAGAAGTAGCTCTTTGTTATGGGATATTAACATCCATTCCCCTAAGTCGTCAGTTAAGTATCCTGACCCTTCAGTATTGTCAGATTTCCTGAATATGTCGAAAAGCAATCAATCATACCCCATATTAGTTCGTAAACTGCCTTTAAATCCTTGATTAAGGACTTAGTTTACGAACCTACTTAGAGGATTATATGTGAACTACCACGCCCTTGCGGGGCTTCCTGCTTCACGGCTC
>DAHF01000108.1 GCA_002495845.1 Sulfolobus sp. UBA167 | reverse complement strand
CTTAGCCTCACTAAACCTAAATCCCTTTTTCCTCTTCTAGATAAGCCCATTCTCGAGTATACTCTTGAGTCGCTGGAGAAGGCCAAGGTCACAAATGCTTATCTCTCTTTGAGGGTCATGGCTGACAAGCTGATAAGTTATCTGGAGTCTAGTGGAGCTAACTCGTTTGTGAAACCAGTAATAGAAAAGGAACCTTTAGGAGATGGAGGTCCACTGAAGTACATCGCAGATAACTTCGAGCTAGATGATGATGTAATGGTCATATACGGTGACATATTTAGCGAGATGGACTTCAAGGATCTGATTTCCTTTCACATAAATAAAGGATGTAGCGTTACCATAGTCGGAACCAAGGTCAACGACCCTAGGCGTTACGGTGTTTTATATCAGGAGAACGACAAACTGATAGAGTTGATAGAGAAGCCGAAGAACCCTATTTCCAACCTAATCAATGCGGGCATTTACGTGTTCAGGAAAGATCTCTTCAAGGAGATAAACAAGTATCCTTATTCTATAAGCAGAGACTTCATGCCTAAAGTCCTTAAGAAGTGCTGTGTCTCAGTTTACCAATATAACGGAATATGGGCAGACATAGGTCTTCCCTCTGATTACCTAAGGTTGAACTTTGAGCTCCTCGTCAGGAGGTATCCAAAGGGCTACATCTCGCCTTCGGCTAAAGTAAGCGAAAACGCCACGCTGAATCCCCCCTATTATATAGGCGATGACGTTTCAATAAGGGGAGGGACGTATGTGAATCCTAACACTGTGATAGGGAAGAAGAGCAAGATAGGTGAAGGCGTATATCTACAGGAAACCTTACTCATGGAAGGAGTGAGAGTCGGAGATTACAGTTACATGACCAATACCATTGTTGCTGACAACAGCAGGATAGGGAGGTGGAACAGGATCATGGACGGTTCAATCCTAGGAGAGGAGGTAAATACAAAGGACGGCGTCATGTTGAACTTGAAGACCATAATCCTTCCTTATAAAGAGGTTTCAGAGGCTGTAACTAAGAAGGGGAAGATAATTTTATGATAATTGATGAGATAATAGAGGAGTTAAAACCTGAACTCAAAAAGAGGGCTATACTTAACGTTTGCGTTGGCTATTCGTTTACTTCAGCCATGTTAGACAACGGAGAAGTAGGCATTTCTCATACCGTAGCTGAAGGAAAGATAAACGGTGCAGGGTTTTTGGTAGGCTCAAATTCCATGGACGTAGTGTCAAGAAATTTAGGAGAACCCCTTCAGCGTTCTTTGGCGGTCTCAGTAATGACTGCCCTGAACTCATTAGACGGGTTTCAAGAAGGTAGGGTAGAGGACGTTCTGAATGAAGGTAAAACCTGCGTCTTTGGATATTCCCCTACCATCTTAAAGGGAGATTACGTCATATATGACTTCTATAATGTGGAAAACCCTGCTGAGAGGAGGAGAAGCTTCTCCTCATTTAAGGGAGACAGATGTGCAAATGCCATAATCTACGGTTCTGCAATCGTGAATGGAAACATAGACAAGATTCTCTCCATGGTCTCCGCCGATAACATAGCAATAACAGGAGTGTCTTCAATAAACGCCCCTCACGTTTTAAGGAGCCATGGCGTCAACGTTCTAGGCATAATTAGACCAACTGATTCCAGGAGGGTAATGAGGCTAGTGTGCGAAGGCGGAAGGTCGGAGTTAAGTGCATTGGTCAAGAGCTATTTTAAAAGGATTTGAAAGGTATCGATGATAGATTGTCGTAACACTTGTCGTCTTGTTTGAGCCTGCACTCGGGCTTCTCTTTAGGTATCTCTACCCTACAGTCCTTTCCTAAAAGTGAAGGGTCGTTGCTCCTGATCCCTTCGTTCAATTTCATGAATGCTGACATTATCCTTTCTTGTACCTCTACGCTGTTAGGTGCTCCACCGTTTGCGCATGCCATGGAAGTCCTCGAGGCCTCAGCGTACTTTGGATCTCCCAGCACGTTGAACAATTTGGCGAAGAAGATCGAAGCCTCAGCGTTGGCTAGAGGCTCTAAAACTACGTGTTCTGTGATGTCGTCTGACTTAACCACGTCCATGAAACCCTTCTCATGTTTGAGGTTACTCATGATGAAGCTCTCTATTTTTAAGGACAAGTTGAGAAATTTCTCGTTTCCAGTCCTCTCGTACTCGTTAACGAAAGCATTTCCAGCGTAAGCTTCATCTATCAAGAGACCCTTGTTTTCCTTCCTTTTACTTCTGAAAACCTCACCGTCAGGGTTTACCAAGTCGAGTATATCGTCCACTTTTCTCAGTCCGTAGTAAACCTGCAATGATAATTGTGCCGTGTAAGGGGAATCATTTAGATCCGCTTTGCCGAGGAGTGCCAATACATCAGAGTCGAAGCGAAGCTTCTCTTTCATCTTGCTATACTCTGGGTAGACATTACAGTATGTATTGAAGACTTCCATTCCCCTCAAGTCGACCTTATATCCCCTCAAGATTGCGTTTATGGAGTTAAAGAAAAGCGATGGGTCAGGATCCACGGGAACGGGTACGAAATCGGTGAGGGGTACACCTTTATATCCTCTGAACTTGTACGCGTCTATGCTGTTCCTTATTATGTTTGGTAAATCGGAATCTTCTGTTTTATCTATTATTGAAATAACTTTCATTTCAGGCGAAAGCAGGGCTATCGTAGGATATTTTCCCCCTGTTAACCTCAAGGCATACTGAAGGTATTCTCCGGCATCTATCTTAACTTTGATCAACTTGCCGTTGAAGGAATCAATGATCTTGTCTAATTTTTCGTCCTGACTCGTTTCAAATATCAAAGCAATGAGCTTATCGTAAAATTTTGAGTCCTCTAAAGTTTTGCTGTTTATCATCAGGTAAAGCGTAACACTTATTTGTATTTAATTTCTACTTCTTCTGATGTCTAGACCAGCAACAAAGTGGACATGTGCATTCTGTGGAAATACAATATATTGGGACGAGCTTTTTACCTTCATGAAGAGTGGGGTCGTCCATTACACGTGCTTCAGGGACAGAGCTATGAAGACCTCTAAGGTTCCTCCGGATGAGATGAAAGTAGTCTTAGATATGCTAGAGAAGGAGCTGTTAAGAATTACGGAATATAAGAAGACTATGTCGTCTGTCACGAACGAGGAAATAAAGAAAAATCTAGATCAAATAGAGAAGGATGCCGAGAAACAGTCAGGTATACTCACTAGATTAGCTTCCAATTTAAGTCAAATTGAAGAGTAATTTTTTATTTTAATTATTCCTTTAAGAAGGCAGAAAATTATATGTTTTACGCTAAATTTATAATTCCCGTTGTAAATAGCCCGTAACGTAATTAATTTCCATTATAAAAATAGAGAAGGCACCATACGTTTTAAATTCTCTAGTTCATAAGCTTCGTATTTGCATAAAATGTTCTCTGTAAAGCTTGTATCTTATACACATAACGGGGAGCGTGTGGTAGCTATAGCGTCAAAGATGAGCAGGAGTAGGAAAGGATGGGAGTATCATGAGGAAAACATGAGCGATGAGGAAGTTGGAACGTGGATTGAGGATGCAGTTTTGCATGGCTACTGGTCTCCCTTAGAACATAGTAGCTACACTTTTTCCCTAGAGGGAATAAGTAGAGTTGCGTCTCACCAACTTGTAAGACACCGCGTAGCATCTTACACCCAAATGTCACACCGTTTCGCTAAGCCCGTGGATGAATACTATCAACCTATAATTCCCCCGTCGGCAGAGAAAAGAGAGGAAAGTGAGAAGTTATTCGAGAAATCCTATGATGAGACATACAAAGAGTACTACTCTCTCCTTTCGCAAGGAATCCCTGAAGAGGACGCACGTTACGTATTGCCAAATGGAGTTAACACCAACGTAGTAGTTACGATGAACGCCCGTGAGCTGTACAATTTCTTCTCCCTTCGCCTTTGCTCTCGAGCTCAATGGGAGATCAGGAAAATAGCTTGGTCTATGTTGAGCGAAGTTAAGAAAGTTCATCCTCGTCTCTTCAGGTATGCCGGTCCTTCTTGCATTATACATGAAAACTTTGTGAGAGATAATCCGATCACTCTAGATAACTTAAACGCTGAACAGGAGTTTATATCTCAACGTTGTATTGAGGGCGTGCCCAGAGATGGTATAGTAAAGTGCATTTCAAATTCGAAACACTTCTAATCGCGTCGTTACATGTTTATAGATATCTAAGCTTTTTAAACAAACTTTTGAAACACACTCTTTTTTTCTCCTTTAACGTGTAGTAGAAGAGCTATGGCTCTAACGCAGGCATTTCTAGCCTTTGGTCTTCCTATATTGATATTTTTCGGAGCTGGATATGGGGGATATAGAATAATATCTCTCATAGTACCTTCCGAACCGAATCCAGTAAAGGTTAGCAGATTTGAGGCTGGTAACATACCCACAGGGGAAGGTAGGCTATGGTTTCCTCTTCAGTACTACGGATACTTACTGATATATACTACGCTAGAACCATTGATAGTATTTCTCTTCTTAGTAGCCTCAGCGGCTTACTCTTCCAACTTGGTATTGTTTAGAGACCTCACTGCCATTGTTGGCACCTTCATTGTAGTTCTTTATCCAATGCTTAATTACGCCATAAAGCAG
Source organism: Sulfolobus sp. UBA167 (assembly GCA_002495845.1). GTDB lineage: Archaea > Thermoproteota > Thermoprotei_A > Sulfolobales > Sulfolobaceae > Sulfuracidifex. Next base: position 2,826 of record DAHF01000108.1, on the reverse strand, counting down.
ATTAACATTGTACTTAACTGGGAGTTGAGAAGATGACTAGCCTAAACGACTTAATTAAAGAAATTCAGGCTTCAAAAATTCAAGCAAAAATGGAATCGCAGAACAGGCTCTCGATCACTGTGGAAAAGGAGAAGCTAAGGGAAATTGCAACCATGTTGAAGAGCAAGGGGCTAGACCATGTTGTGTCAGTTACTGGAATGGATTACATGGAGGAATCTAAGTTTGAGGTTGTATATCATCTCTCTTCATATTCAGATAAGGACTTGACTAGTGTCATAGTAGCTCTGAGAACTTCCACAAAATACGAAGATCCGCGTATCCCTTCTCTATATCCAATATATGAAAGTGCCTGGACAGGGGAAAGAGAGACTTATGAGACATTAGGAATATTTTTTGAAGGGCATCCGGATATGAGGAGGATGTTCCTTCCAGAGGACTTTGAGGGTGTTTATCCTCTGAGGAAGTCGTTCAAAATTAAGTTAGAAGGTGTTTTTGTTGACAAGTCAGTCTGATATGGACAAAATACTTTCCTCTTCTGGGATGGAAATAGATATAGTCCCAGTTGAGGGTGAACTTAATGTAGGACCTCAACACCCAGGCTCTGGGCATATGAGGATCTACGTCAAGTTGAATGGAGACATAATTGAAGACGCAGAGCTTGACGTGGGATATGTCCATAGAGCTGTTGAGAAGCTTTCCGAGAACAGAAATTACATGCACTTAATACCGTTGGTGGAAAGACCTGCAATCCTTGATTCGATTCACATGAACTTGGGCTATGTAATGGCGGTCGAGAAGATAATAGCAACTGACGTCCCGGAAAGAGCTGAGTACTTGAGGAGCTTCGCAGCCGAAGTCAATAGGATAGCAAGTCACCTTTACGGTTTGGGTATCCTCGGGATCTTTCTAGGACATTCGACTGCTTTCATGTGGGGTTTCGGAGACAGGGAAGTATGGGTCACCATCCTCGAAGCGTTGACCGGTGCCAGAGTAACCAATTCGTACATAATACCCGGAGGGGTAAGAAGGGATCTAACGCCTGCAATAATGGAGATGACCAAGAAAGCCATAGACTATACCAGGAGGAAACTGGAGGACTGGAGGAAGATATTCTTCTATAACCCTACGATAAGGGCTAGACTTGAGAACGTCGGCGTAATGACCAAGGAGAAAGCTATAGAGTGGGGCGCTGTAGGACCTAACCTTAGAGCATCAGGAGTGCCCTTTGACGTCAGAAAGGATGAACCTTATGCAGCATACTCAAGCCTAGACTTCGAAATACCGGTATACAAGGAAGGTGATGGATTAGCCAGAGGTCTGGTGAGGCTAGACGAAATGGAACAGAGCATGAGGATCCTTGAGCAGATAATGAAGGATTTGCCAGAAGGTAACATCCTATCTGACAGATTCTTCAAGCAAATACCTCCGATAAGGCTCAAGAAGTACTGGGAAGGGCAACGTAGAATAGTCCTGCCAGGATATTATGCGTCCTTTAGGCCACCGAAAGGAGAGGCATCTTCAAGGGTAGAAGCTAGCCGTGGAGAGCTATTCTATTATTTGGTGAGCGATGGCTCTCCAAAGCCCTTCAGGCTGAGGGTAATCACGCCTTCTTATAGGATGATATACGCATTCGAGCAGTTACTTAAGGGGTCTAGGTTCGCAGACTTGGTCTCGATTTACGGGAGCTTTGATTACTTCCCGCCAGAAGCGGATAGGTGAAAGACGTGAACTTCCTCTCAATTTTATCTATACTCAAGTTCTATATATTCTATCCATCATTTTTTGTTACGGTCATATTCCCCGGAGCAATCTTCGCATTAGTGTTCTTGCTTTTTGTGATCTGGTTTGAAAGGAAAGCTGCAGCTAGAGTCCAGATGAGAGTAGGTCCTTACTACGCGTCGAAGAGGATAGGAGGTTTCCTTCAGCTCTTCGCAGACGCCCTCAAGTTCGTGTTCTCTGAAATGATAATTCCGAATACGGTCAACAAGACGCTTTACATACTCAGCCCTATCTTAGTCCTTGTAGTCTCATTTCTTCCCATAGTGTTAATACCAGTTTCAGTCATACCAAAGAGCGGATCCATCTTTTCACCTTACTACTTCTCTTTCCTTGATAAAAGGCTAGATCTAGGAGTTGTAGCTGGTTACTTCACCTCGTATAACCTGATAATCATCCTTGGTCTTGAGGCAATTTATCCCGTCTTTGTAGTCTTTCTCGGATGGGTAACTAACAATAGATTTGCTATAGTCGGAGCTATAAGGGAAACTTTTCTCTCAGTATCCTATGACGTCCTAATTTTGATGTCCACCTTGTCTCTAGCATTGGAGTATCATACTCTAGATATAGCAAGAATAGTTGAAAGCGGAATTCCGGGATTCGTGGCGAATCCAGTAGCAGCTTTCGTCTTCCTCGTTGCGATGTTAATAGGAAGCTCTAGGTTTCCCTTCGACATAGTCGAGGCCGAAACTGAGGTAGTAATAGGTCCTTATACCGAATATAGCGGTTTCTTATTTGTCCTTAATATGGCGGGTTCATATATAGTAAACTTGGTTTATGCGCTTTTGTTCACAGATCTATTCTTGGGTGGGTGGTTGCCCTTCTCTGGCTTTCCTGGCCTGGTCTTCACTGTATTTAAGGCATCACTGATTGTGCTTTTTGCGGTATTACTCAGGTCAGTCTATGCCAGATATAGAATAGATCAGGCTTTAAGGGGAAGCTGGAAGTATTTATTCCCCTTATCGTTATTTTCTCTCGTAATAGGAATGGTGGTGGGTTACTTATGGCTGTAAAAGAATATAAAAAAGAAAATCCGTTTAGACTGTTTGC
>DAHF01000124.1:186-6984 GCA_002495845.1 Sulfolobus sp. UBA167 | reverse complement strand
CCTTTCCACCGTAATTATTGTTGAGGACCATCAAGAGCCCTACTAGGTCTGCTATTCTGGCGTTGGGATCTATTAACTCCATACGCAGGTTTAAAAGAGACTGTGCATTTAAAACTGTGCGCCGGGCCTCAGTGCATCATACATAAAGTAGTTTCAAGGAAGATTCTTCCTCTAAGCATGGAATGATTTATGTACCTTGCTTTTTCTATTTCTCTCTGTCATTACGCCTCCTATTACGGTAAGCGACGGAAAGATGTAGAAACCTAGGATCATAAGCACGTCTAACGCGGAAATGAAATATGAAGACCCGAACTCCGCAAGCGCTTCCTCGTGCGCGCCTGAGAGGGCAGAAGTAGCTATTTCCAATCCTCCTATCAGGACTGAGATCAAGGGAACGTACCTCCTCTGAGCTAATAGGAAGAGAGAAATTAAGACAGCTATAGCTATCCCTGTTCCTGCAGAGATGAGAGGAGGAACAACGCGGAGTAAAAGTATCCCGCCTATACCTAGGACTACTGCAGAGCCCAGTAGGCCTATTTTAAGGAGGTTTAACCACATAGCGTAATATCGAAAGGAAGGTATTTAAAGAGTTTCATATCAACATTATCTTCGTGGAGTCAAAACCCTTAACTCAAAACCAATTCTTCTCGTACTTCATGAACACCTCTGACATGTACCTCGACCTCTCCAAGAGCAGTGAGGAAATACCCACTAGGTGTGAGCTTCTGTACGAGTCCGTCAGTAGTTCCATAAAGATGCTTCAGTACTACTTCCACATAGACAAACCCAGGGACGAGGCAGTGAGAGTTTTATCCGATATACTTGGGGACTGGGTCCAAGAGGCCTATGATGTAGCTTTGAAACTTCATTATGACGGTTACATTTCAGAGAACCTCTCGGAGGAGGACCTAGCAGTTTACGAGGAGAAGGTAAAATCCTTCGTGAGGGATGCGGAAGAAGTCATAACTGGTTGACGCTGTTTCTCAGGATTTCAACTCCTCTTCTTATATCTTCTTCTTTTGCGTTAGTTACGCTTAGCCTAGCCATCGTATCTCCTCCCCGCAGGAAGAAAGGCTTAGCCGGTACGAAACTGAGCCCTCTCTTCACAGCTTCCTTGAAGACGGAAAAACTGTCCTTCTTCAAGTCCACGAGGAGGAAGAAACCGCATGACGGTCTATTGAACGAATCGAAGCCGTTCTCCGTTAAGGAATCGGTCAGGACTTTCATCTTGTTGGAGTAATGCTCGCTCATCCTGGAGGACAAAGTCTTTATTACCCCTTTTTTGAGCAAAAGTGATACAACGTACTGGTTTATCGTGGAGGTTGAGAAGTCAAGCTGTTCCAGGAGCATTATCTTTTCCATGATCTTCCTGTCCCCTATTGCGAATCCCACCCTGAGCCCGGGAGCTAGGATCTTGCTGAAGCTACCTACGTATATTACTTTCCCCCAGTTATCGAAGTTCTTAATTGGAGGAGGGACTTTACCCGCTATAGGTCTATATGGGTCATCCTCTATTACGAAGAAGTCGTTCTCATGGGCTAGCTCGGCTATCTCCTTCCTTTTCTCCGCGGACATAGTAACTCCTGCAGGGTTGTGGCAGTTGGGTATTACGTAGAGTAGCTTCACTTTCGTTACTTTGGTCAGGTTCCTTACCATGTCTACGTCTATTCCGTCCTCCTTCACGTCGAAGGGGAGGGAGACCGAAGCCCTAAGCTTCATGGCGTTGAAGGTCTCCACGAAGGTGGGGTTTTCCACCCCTATGACGTCGTTCTCGAGGAAGTACTTTGAGATCAACTCCATTGCGTGTTGAGCCCCGCTGGTCACGACTGTCATGTCATCTCTCGTTACAAGGTCCAACAAAGGAGTGAAGTGCTTATTTATGCTCTCTATCAGTTCTTCCTGTCCCCCAGCCCCAGGATAAACGAGGGACTTGAAGCCAATATTCTCTATAACTTCGTTATAAGCCTCCTCTATTTCCTTCACTGGCATTACCGCAGGGTCGGGGTTTCCGCTGGCTAGGTTTATCTCAACCTTCTTCGCCGTCTGCGACCCTAGCTCCACCGGTGATAATCTGATTTCCTTTCCTATTCTCGACGCCATCTTCCGCTTACCTCTAGTTCCAACGCATTTCCCTTACTTTTAACTTTCTCGTAAAGCGCTGACATTACCGCTACGTCTTCTAGACCTATTCCAACTGACTTGAATAGCGTTATGGAGCCTTCCTCTCTCATGCCTTTCACTTTGCCTGAGATCAGAGAAGAGATTGCAACTATTTTACTTTCGTCCAGCATCCCCATTTTCTTGGAGAGAATCAGGTCTCCAGCTTCTTCTAAGGCCATTTCTAGGTCTTCTACGACGATCATGGAAGAGCTCTTCACCACTTCAGGGTAAAGTTCGCTCTTCTCAGGTATGTTCGACCCCATAGCGTTGACGTGAGTACCCTTGTTTAGGTAATCTAACTTGAGGAAAGGGTCCTTAGCCCTCGTAATCGTGACCACGACTTCGCTATTCTTGCAGAGGGTCTTCATGTCTGTAGGGACTACCTTAATTCCCTTGCCCTGCAGGTACTTTAGAGCGTTGTTGAGCCTATCCTGATTTCTTGTGAACACATTTATCTTGACTTCCGGTTTCAGCTCATGGAAAGCCTCAACTTGGGCAAGACCTTGCTTACCTAAACCTATGATCCCCACGGAGGAGTAAGACCTGACCGTGAGGTCTGAAGCTAAAACTGAAAGGGCCCCCGTCCTGATCTGGGTCAGCCTATCTGACTCTATCATGGATAGTATCTCCCCGTCTTTACTGAACAATGTCGACATGAAAGTCCCATTTACAAACGTCTTATAACCTAAGTATTCCCGAAATCCACCCGCCTGATATGTCAAAGTCGACCCTAAAATGGAGGTCCTCATCCTTCTTGAGTTAACAGCCATCTTCTTGTCTAAAAACTCGAACGCCTCTCTCATAGCTGAGTAAGCCATAGGGTATGTTAAAGTGGAGTTTACGTCCACTTCTCTGATCAGGAGGGCCAATATTACCATTAGAACTACGTGCCTCTGTGTTTAAAAGATATTCTACCCTAAAGGAGTAACCATGGAACTCCCCCCAAGGTTACAAGATATAGTTGCGCTAATCAAGGAAAAAGGCGTGATAAATATGACCGACTTAGCTCTGCAATTGAAGGTTTCTCCGAAGACCATGAAAGGGTATGTAAGGGAATTGACTAGGACGGGTTTAGTCGAAATTGACTCTGAAGGTAACATCAGGATAAGCCAGAAGCAGGACGAGAACTTTGAGGAGAAAGTGAAGAAAATCTTGGAAATACACGAGAGCCAAATATCTATGCTGATGAAGGAAGTGATAGACTTGAAGGATCAGGTAGCTAAGCTCAAGAAGAGAAGAGGAGAGAAACTAGAAACTTAAACCACCTCATTATTTCTCCATTATCGAGTTTGCTTTTACCAACCTCTCTGTCCTTAAACACTATGGGGTATTCTCCCATCTTAAGATTCGCCTTCAATGCTTTCGATATGGTGCATATCTGAAACTCATACCCGTCAGCTGAGTCACATTTCAGAGCCTCCCTTACAGCCCTAGCTGAGTATACCCTGTAGTTAGACGTGTTATCTTTGAGGTAAGATTTCATCGCCAGTCGAAACAAGAAGTTAGCCCCCTTGCTCACTATCCTCCTCTTTAATGGCCAGTTCTCAATCCCTCCACCCTTGATGTATCTAGACCCCACCACTATGTCATATCCCCCTTCTTCAGCCATCTTGAGCATCCCTGGCAGGTATGAAGGGTCGTGGCTGAAGTCTGCGTCCATGGTCACTATGAACTCGCTTTCAATCTTCAAAGCCCTATCTAAACCTGTCCTGATGGCTGAACCGAGGCCCTTCTCGTTAGTTCTAACTATTACTTCTAAGTTTTTCATTCCTATCCCTTTCAAGGCATCATAAGTACCGTCAGGGCTGTTGTCGTCTACGACCAAGTAGTTTAGAGAAGGGAGGATTTCGTTCATTGCTTTGAGGAGCTTGACTATGTTTTCTCTCTCGTTGTAAGTGGGTATAACCACGCTAGTTCTCTTCATTGCATAGCCCCCACAGCTCGTCTTTAAGGTGGTGCACGTTAACTCCGAACTTCCCCTTTCCGTTCTTGGTAGCTTCCACTGCCTCATCTACTATCCTGAGCACTGACACTGGGATCCCCTGAAGCGTCCTCGCTAACACGAACTTGCCTGGCTGTACTTCACAGTGGTACTCCCTTATTCCAGGTACGAAGAGGTCTGCCCCCTTAACTATGGCTTTCACAGCGCCCTCGTCAACGGAGACGTAGGGCATGTTGAGGTTCAGTTTCATTACCCCACATAATGTGGGCAATAACGTGTTTTCCTCATATGAAAAGAAGGACAAGACATGATTTACGAAGTAATACCTCTTCTTCTTTTCCTTACCTATCTCTATTTTTCCGTTCAGATCCACACCGTAATCTCGCTTTATTATTTCGGCTATCTCTTCGCTTTCTTTCTCTGATAAAACATGTCTCTGCATTTATTTCCTATGATCAGTTATTGTTTAAGTTCTTAAGTCTTGTCAAGATATCAGGATGCGTAGATAAGATTGTGGACTTCTTATCACCATAAGAAGATATCAAATTAGCTAAGTCTTGAGAAGGGACTAACTTGAGCGCATACTTGTCAGCCTCAAGCTCAAATTTCCTTGTTAAAGTCTTCTGTGTCAACACGGTGAATAGAAGGATCGGTATAGCAATCCAGCTCATACCGTTCAGCAGAAAGAACATGGAGAGAGATATAAGGGAACCCACCAGTAAAGCCATTTTCACGTGATGTCCTTTTTCCAGATGTCCGATCTCGTGGGCTATTACGGCGTTTACATTGTTTTCGCCTAAGGAAGCTGTATTTTCAGTAAGGAAAATGTATCCTCTCTTCAATCCCCTGACTGAGAACGCGTTGATCTGAGAATGACCTTTCAATACTCTAATCTCATACTTTTCATTTTTGAGTAAATAACTTCTCCTTTTCATTATCCAAGGAAGTCCAGTAAAAGGGAATAACGTGATTAGCAAAGGAAGTAATAATAAATAACTGTACATAAGATAAGAGGGGCGGTACTACTATATTAAACATAGTAGTTTCGGCCACCCCTCTGAAAAAAATTAAGGCTCGTGTTTGAGTGTTCTTTCTTCGCCTATTTTAAGAAACAAAACTCCTTTGCCTTTAGGGGAAGGTTTTTTGATTCTATTTCACCATTTTACAATCTCCTTTTGATATTATATAATTCTTTACCTCAGTTAAAAAGAAAAGTTTTCATTTTATTCGTTGATGAATTGAATAGAATTTAAACAAGAAATGTTTATTTTCATGCTCAACTAAACATTTTTTAGGTATAAACTAGAGAATACTTGACCTCAGCCAGAGATAACTATAAATATATCAAACAGACTTTTGTCAACAGAGTTGGTGAAGATTTTATTTTTTAACAGTAATACTGATTTTTCTTGTAGGCTGAAAAAAATAAAACGAAAACCTTAAAAGTTAAGAATTCTGATATTTTACTTAGAAATGGAAAGTAAGTATTCTGAGACTATCAATGTCAACATATCGCGTGGACCGTTAGTTAAGATTATCAGTAATCCACCCCTCTTCATGTCTGTTACTACCCACTTTGTTGTATTAAGGAAACTAGATAATGGAAACTATTTGGCTTCGCTTGTGAATGATGGAGAAATAGGCCAGGCAAGACAAGAGTCCTATTACGGTGAGATATTACCACCCACCATGTTGGGACCCACCGTAATATATAGGGGCGAGTCGTTTGATAAGAAAATTAAGCTCGAAGCTTCAGTTGACCTATCGTACTTTGCTAAGGAAGGATCAGTCAACATTTCAATGCTTATATCAACGGAAGATAGAGGACATCTAGGCTGGGGCAAAGTTAAGTTTCCGGTAACTGCGGAACATGTAATAAAAGACCATGTGATTCCGAACATCAAGAATTTTTCATGCTTAGCCAAAGAGATGAACGAGTCATGGACTGTCGACCCTATAGACATAGCCAAATATGTGATGATGAAAGCAAAACAGATAGAAAGCGGATTAATTCTAGTTCACAATTGCCATACCTACGCTTCGTTCAAGATTGATAACGGTGAAATAAAAGGTGCTTCGGGCAAGTTCGGTGATCTCCTAATAACCGGTAACGATGTGCTAATGAAGTTGTTGCATGAGAAGGAGAAATTGATCTTGGAGATAGCCGACCCTTCTCTAGTCAACATGATAGAAGTCGTTAGAGAAGTCCTTTAATAATGTAGACCCATCCGAGAGGCAGGCTAGAAAGAGATGTTCTAGATTATCACTTCCCGTGGTCTTGTGTCCATTTTGGTGTTCTACGAGTCATCTTTTATAAAGGTTGATAAAAAATAAAACGAAATTCGTAAAAGCTAAGAGAAGTCTTACGTTACCTGAAATGGAAAGTAGATATTCCGAGTCTGTCAAGGTCATTACCTCGCGGGCTCTTGATTAAGATTGTCAGCTCTCCTTCATTGTTCATGTCTGCTAGTGGGCATGTTGTACTATTAAGGAAGTTAGATAACTGGAACTACTTGATAGGTACGATAAATGACAGGGTACTAAACGATAAAATAGTCCGGAAAATCAAAGACTGGCCTTTACATCGGCGAGTTATCTCCTCCTAACTTAACAGGAGCCTTGATAACTTACAAGGGGAACACATTTGACGGCAAGCTCAACTTTGAGCTGACTTCCTCGCCATGGCGAGGGTTCCC
>DAHF01000124.1:0-121 GCA_002495845.1 Sulfolobus sp. UBA167 | reverse complement strand
ACCGCACGAACAGGAAAACCAACTGTGAGAGGTCTCCTTCATCTTCTTTCCACAGTTGGGACGGGTTACGGAGGAATGGAATGCGGGAACGTGTTCGACCATCATTCCGTGCTTTCTCGCT
>DAHF01000133.1 GCA_002495845.1 Sulfolobus sp. UBA167 | reverse complement strand
CTTTATTTTTAAACATTTTTAGGGACTATCCATCCTCTAACGGAAGGGAACATTCCCCCCTTAACCCCCGTTAGATAAAGCAAGGGAAAAAGAAGTAAAAAAAGAAGGAGGAGGAAGAAAAATGTAATATATTCATTTCTCTAGCTTTTCTGCCGGCAGTTCTTTCTCTAGCTCGGTCTCCTTCGGTTTCCAGCCCATCCCCATAGCTATCACTGAACCTATCAACGTGACTGCAAGGTTTATGGCTAGAGCTATCAACGAGATGTATATTAGACCTATCGGCGAAGCGAACAGACTAGTCTTCAGACTTGCGAAGTGGTTTGCGTAGAGCGTCAAGCCTAATCCAGATGCCATCCCTGCTACCCAACCTAATATGGTGGAGTTCTTTTCTAACTTGTTTGTGAAGAGGCCGATGAACACTGCTGGTAGGGTCTGGGAGATGAATATACCGCCTAACAGCTGGAGCTGTATAGCGTACGTCGCTGGGACTGCGAATACGAAGCCCAAGGCTAGGAACTTGAATACGGTAGAGATCCACTTAGCAACTCTAGCTTCAGCTGACGGGGACATCCGCTTGAACTCCCCCACTACGTTTCTGGTAACCAAGTTAGCAACTGCTATTGCCATTACCGATGCTGGGACTAGACCGCCTATGAAAATACCCAGCAGTGCTATTCCCACGAACCAGTCTGGCATCGTATAGGATATCAGCGCTGGCACGGTTAGCGCCCCGTTATGGCTACTGTAAACTAACGATATAGCTCCTGGCACGGCATAGATGAGGAGGCCGAACAAGGTTATGAGGGCTAAGCCTATTCCATAAATAGGCAGTAACGCAGTGCCTATCTTAAGCTTCTTATTGTCCTGCGCACTTAAAGAGCCGTTTATCGCATGTGGATAGAGGTAGAGGGCAAACGCGCTTCCTATTGCAAGCGAGAAATAAGCCGAAATTAAGTCCTTTGAAGGTATGAGATATCCGTATTCTATCGGTTTGGAAGCCCCAGTGAGAGCGTGGTTTATCATCACTGAGGTTATAGGCCCTGAAGCTGCGTTATGAAGAGCTGTCGAGAAGCCTCCCAGAGAGAGAGCTATGTAAACGACAGGGACTATCACTGAAATCCAAATCAAGATGTCCTTGAATACCCCTGTTAGGACTGCTCCCCTCAGACCGCTTGCAAAAGTGAAAGCAGCTAAGACCAGGAATGAGATAAGCAAGGAGAGTTCTATCACTATTTCTGTCGGTGGCTTTCCAGTCAAGCCTATGAAAAGCATCTCCAAGACAGCTTCCATTCCCACTATCTGGAGCGCTATGTAAGGTAGCTCAGCAACTGCACCAGTGAGGGCTACTAGGATCGACAGAGTCCTGCTTCCAAACCTCTCTTTTACGAAGTCTGAAGCAGTTACGAAGCCCCTTTTCCTGGCATATTCGTTCAGCTTAGGCATTGTCAACAAGGCAACTGCGAAGCCCCACGCAACGTAAGGCACTGCGAAGAAGTAGAGAGCTCCATTCACGAGATACCCTGAAGGCACAGCTATGAAAGTGTAAGCCGTGAATAGGTCTGCCCCCATTAAGAACCACACGAAGAAGAATCCTAATTTCCTTCCTGCTAAAGCCCACTCTCCTAACTTGTTCAGGTCTCCTTTTCTCCACCTCGAACCGTAAAAGCCCAGGAAAGAGAACAGAGCGAAGAGAGCTATGAAGACGCCCAGAGTCACGTCGTCTATGTGAGGAGAGATCATCTTCTATCACCTGCCAAGGAAGGTATCAGGAACAGCACAGACGAGACAACCAGCATTATTATCTGGTATGTGTAGAAGAACGGGAGCCCGCCTATGGTAGGACTTACCTTATTGAACAATGGCAAAGCAGCATAGAGAATGATATCTATGACGAACATGACAAGAATTCCAATATAATATTTGTTTCCAGACATGCTCATTTTTCATTCACCGCGAGTAATCTGTCTTTTTCTATTCTAATATTTAAGCAATTTGTTTTATGAAAAAGTTATAAAAAAGTATAAATTCCCTTTTTGGAAATATAAAAATCAGTAAATTCTCGCGTACATTAGTAAGGATGTTCATATATACTTCCGAGAATCACAACATGGAATGCAATTAATCTTGGAGTAACTAAAATATCCCTTCATCTCCACACGAATTTGTTCTAGCTAACGACGTTTTCCAAGACGCGTTTTTAGACGATACCTCTCGGTCAAGGTCTTGGTAATATCTCTGCGTGAAGATCAAAGATATGAGTTGGTAGTTTTTAATGGAAACTGGTAAAGTTTTTTATTACTGTTTAAGCATACTTAAACGATATAACATGGAGAACATTTCTTCAGAAGGAAAGGAGTTAGAGGAGTTCGCAGACTATAACGAAAGAGTCTACAAGGCAATGTATAAGGAAAGCGTAGAACAGCCCGGAAAGTTCTGGGGGAAAATAGCCGAAGAGATGATAACTTGGAAGGAACCTTGGAAGGAAGTGTTCGTTCAGAAGGACCCCATGACTGAGTGGTTCGTTGGGGCTAAGGTAAACGCTTGCTATAATGCAGTAGATAGGCACCTGAACTCTCCAAGGAAGTTCAAGGCCGCAATAGCGTGGGAAAGCGAGAAGGGAGAGAGGAAGGTAATGACGTACCAAGACCTTTACTACGAAGTGAACAAGTGGGCTAACGCACTCCTAGAGCTAGGCGTCAGGAAAGGGGATAGAGTTACAATATACATGCCCCTCACTCCTGAAGGGGTAATAGCTATGCTAGCGTGCGCCAGGATAGGCGCGATACATAGCGTAATATTCGCCGGTTTCGGACCTCAGGCTATAGCGGACAGGATCCAAGATGCAGGGTCAAAGGTAGTGATTACAGCTGATGGATATTACCGCAGGGGTAAGTTAGTCGAGCTCAAGAAGGCCGTTGATGAGGCGTTAGAAATCCTCGGAGAGAAGTCTACAGTAAATCACGTTTTGATATTCAGGAGGTCTAACAACGAGATCTCAGTTAAGGAAGGAAGGGACGTGTTCTTTGACAAGGTAGGTAAATTCAAGCCCGTTGAACCTGAGTGGGTAGAGTCTAACCATCCTCTCTTCATACTTTACACTTCAGGCACGACGGGGAAACCTAAGGGAATCACGCACTCCACAGGAGGATACATCACTGGTACTGGTGCTATGCTCCTATGGAGCTATGGTCTTGACAAAGAGAATGACGTACTTTTCAACACTTCTGATATAGGATGGATCGTAGGACATTCTTACATTACTTACTCTCCCTTGGTGATGGGTAGAACAGTGGTTATTTATGAGAGCGCTCCTGATTACCCTAATCCAGACAAGTGGGCAGAGCTGATAGAACACTATCGTGCAACTACGTTCGGAACGTCGGCGACTTTTCTCAGGTACCTCATGAAGTACGGGGAGAGTTACATCAAGGAACACGACTTCTCCTCCCTGAGGGTCATAGTCACGAACGGAGAGGTGCTAAACTATGCTCCATGGAAGTTCGGGCTGGAGAGCGTTGGAGGAGGTAAAGTCTACATGTCACACCAGTGGTGGCAGACTGAGACTGGGGCACCAAACTTGGGGTACCTACCGGGTCTGTTCTATCTTAAGATGAAGTCGGGCCCATCCTCAGGCTTTCCCTTACCAGGGAACAAGATAAAGGTGGTAAACGAGCAGGGTAATCCAGCTTCACCTAGAGAAAGAGGATACCTAGTGATGGAACCACCGTTCCCGCCTAACATGATGATCGCTATGTGGAACGACCCCGGAAATGAAAGGATAAAGAAGACTTACTTCAGCAAGTTCAACAACATGTACTACCCAGGGGACTACGCCATGGTAGACGAGGGAGGATACGTGTGGGTCTTAGGCAGGGCAGACGAAACTCTGAAGATAGCTGCACATAGAATTGGAGCAGGTGAGGTCGAATCCGCGATAACCTCACATCCAGCAGTTGCAGAGGCTGCAGTAGTAGGAGTTCCAGACCCACAAAAAGGAGAGTCAGCGCACGCATTTGTAGTGTTAAAGCAAGGATATGAACCATCGGAAAAGTTAGCTAAGGAAATCCAGAATCACGTGAAGATGGTGATGGGCGCTATCGTGATCCCAGAGATACACTTCGTGAATGCGTTGCCTAAGACTAGGTCAGGGAAGGTGATGAGGAGGGTAATCAAGGCTGTGGTCATAGGATCTAACGCTGGGGACATATCAACGATGGAGGACGAGGCCTCCATGGAGGAGATAAAGAAAGCATCTGAGGAGTTGAAAAAACAGCTCAACAGTCCTGCCACAAAATAAGCTAATTTCCTTCAATTTCTTATTTTATTTTTTTCTATATACATACACATGTTTATTCTCATGTTGTCATACTTATTGAAAGAGATGGAAAATTAGTGAGCTACCCCGCCTCAAGGACGTGGAATCTCATCTCGCGATGTTTTCCTACTTCTTTGAGCAACCTCGATGCCCACGAGGTTCTGTCGAACCGTTCTGTGATGCCCCGTGTGGTTACAGAGGGTTCACTCTCCACAGTGTAGTTCCCTTAGTCCTGGTACTAACCAAGCTCTTTTAGCCTTGGTCTTGATATCACTCTCACTTTTTCACTAATGAACTCTTCTAGGTGCTGTCCCCCCAGGAAGGAAACATTCCCCCTTAACTCACGTTAAGTTAAAAAATGAGCTTCTAGGACAACGAGAGACCATCTGAAGATTCTAAGCCTCACTTGCTCCACTCTATCACTGTCTTTATACTGCCTTTCTGCTTCTCCAATATAGCGTCCTGCGTTTCTTCCGGTTTCACAATCTTAGTTATCATATCCTGAAGTACGCCGTTATACCTAGTCTTCCAGACAGAGAGAAGCGTCATGCCTTGCTCGAAGTCTAACTTGCTCGCGTTAACGCTACCTATTACGGAAATGTTGTACTCTACAAAGAACGTTATCAAGTCTGAGTATATTTCGTCCTTCTCTCCTCCAACAGTCCCGAAGAGCAAAAGTACACCGTTACGCTTCATCTTTTTAAGGAGCGGGATGAAAGCTGAGGGATAGCCTGACGTGTCGACTATCACGTCACTGTCTGGCACGTCCTCCAGACCTTTCGAGGTATCAACGAAAGAATAACCAACTGTTTTAGATATTTTCTCTTCTATCTGGTTGGGCTCTCTTCTGTTAACTACAGTAACGTCAAATCCGTTAGTCTTAAAGACCATTGCAAAGAACTGACCTATTGGCCCCGAACCTACGATTGTGGCTCTTCTGCATCCGAAAGTGGAATCCTCGCAATTCCAAACGCTTCGTTTTTGAACGAAAACCAATTCATTGTAAGCCTTCATCACGTTAGACAAAGGCTCAGTTAGGACTGCAAGTTCACCTAGGTCTCGTGGTACCTTAACTAAGTATTTCGCATCGTCTACGAATTCTTCCCTCATGAATCCATGCTTGCCTCTTATTCCAGCTTCTATGAATTCTCCAGTCTCACAGAAGTCTTGCCTGCCAATCTTGCAATTAGAGCACTTTCCACATCCCCTTCTAACCACAGGAACTACTAGGTCTCCTTCCTTTAGATTCACGTTTTCTCCGACCTCTTCAACTCTGGCTAACCCCTCGTGCCCCAAGACTAGGTAATTAAATCCTTCTGGAGCTCTGGTGAAGCTCAACTTTCCTGTTACTATTCCTCTGTCTGTCCCGCAGATTCCTACCCTAAGAGTTCTTAGCTTTACTTTATTTTCGCCTACGTTTTCCTTTAGGTCAATGTCTTTTAGGACTGCTCCCTTCTCCCCTGGTCTAACTATTATTGCTTTCATATTATTTCGTCTTCATACCTCTTATTATCTTATTATGTGACCTTAATCCATCAACATTTAAATGTCAAACTTAATTTCTAATGAGAGAATTATAATACAACTTATCTATATGCCTTATCTATATGCATTGAAAGACTGTATTTAATTCCTAGGTGATTCATCCCGCCATAACCGGTACTCCCAAAATCGTTTTACAAATATGAATTCAGCACTAAATCACATATT
>DAHF01000123.1:6304-9382 GCA_002495845.1 Sulfolobus sp. UBA167 | reverse complement strand
CCATAACTATCGACTCGCCAGTGAATACTTCAATGAGTTTCTATGAAGCTTATGAGGAATTCGCTCCGGCTCAGGGACAAGAGGTCAATTAGAGAGGAAAGGACGAATCAAGCACGGGTGAGCTATGATAGGCTAGCACGAAAATGATCAGTCATGCTATATAGTCACACATGAACCAACGGAGACCTTTTACCTTCCCTCGCTCTAGAGAAGCTTACTAGACCCTCTCAGAGAGATTACTGCCAAAAAATGCTGAAGCTAACGCTTCTATACCCTTCACTAGATCAGAGTAGGGTAATTCCAAAGAAAAGAGGAAGAATGGGCCAGTACTCCTGCATAGAGAATGAGAGATATTAAGGTAACGAAGGAAAATCTCAACAGTTCCCTAAAGTCTAAGGTATCCCTAGTCCCGAAGGAGATGAATGTCCTAAAGAAATAGAGTAGAGCATTGCATGACTTGCAGTAAGCTAAACTGTCCTCGTTTATCCCTCCTCATAACGTACACCTCTTCACCATCTAATACAATTCCTTACTACTCATTACGAAAAAGTTTTCCCGCCCTTCTTTTTCTTCCAATCCGAAAATTTGATTACTGCACAAATCCTCTTTCTCTTAGTATTTAGATTTTTATAAAAAATTTGAAATCTCACAATCTCCTCTGGACCGAGTTACAAAAGATTGAAAGCCTTTCCATTTGGCGGGGATATTTGTGGACAGTGACCAACGATGTTTTGGGAGAAGAGAAGGAAAGATGCTTTTTAATTAGCATATTTAATAATATTTATGAAGTGTTTAGACTTAACTAGCCTTTGCATGACAAACCTCAGAGGGAATTTCGGATTCATTTACGATGATCAACCAGATCTCTCAGAGTGTGGCGTGATCAGGGTTAAGGATGAGGAAGAAATAGATCGAGTGGTCAATGAATGCGTGAAGGAAAAGGTTTCAGTTATACCTCTAGGTAGCGGAACGACAAACTTCGGGCAACTGATTCCTAAAAAGCCCTCCCTTTTCATAGACTTAAGCGGATTCAATGGAGTAGTAGATGAGGATACTACCAGTATAAGAGTGAGGTCTGGTACTAAAGTCATCGACATTTTGAACCGTCTAAGGAAAGAAGGGAAGACGTTGCCGGTCTACCCAAGCAGTTTCGCAATCTCCACAATAGGAGGCTTCATAGAAGGAGGTAGTGGAGGACCAGGATCCTTTAAGTACGGCACGCACTTCAGAGTTCTAAGCAGAGAAGCAAAGCTAATTGCCTATGAGAACCTCGAGCTCTCAAGCAAGGAAATATTTGGGGTAACTCATGCTTGGGGAACAACAGGAGTCCTGAAGGAGGTTACCCTTAACATAGTTGATGATCAAGACTATGAAATGCAGTACATTCCCTTCTCGGATTTGGAATCCCTTAGGAAAGAGATCGAGGTTTTATTTAGTGAGAAAGATCATGTAAACTTGGTGAGCATTTATAATAGGGAAGGCTTCATCTCCATCTTCGGAGAGCAGGAAGAGAAAGAATGGATACTGGTGACTTCGTCGTCGAAGAAGGTAGGAAGCAGTCTGAAAACTGACGAGAAGGTAAGTTTCGCCACTGCTGTCAGACCTAACGCTAAATGGTTCGGAGCAAAATTGAGCTTGAAAGAAATTAGCGTTATGAAGGTGAAGAAAGGCATAATACACGGCGAAGTCATGAACTACTTTGGAGAGCCTACTATATTTATGGACGTCTTCACTAGAGAACACTTGAAAATAGAAAACTTGAAAATAAGAGAGAACAAATTCAACACTATGAGGGAGAGACTGCTGGAACTAGATGCGGAAGTATTGGACGAAGTGATAAAACTGAAGAGAAGAGTCGATCCTTGGGACATATTTAACCCTGGTAAACTGTGATTCTACAGTCATTGAAATTGGAAAAAGAAAAAAATTAGGAAAACCATTGTTGTGTTTTTTGATTTGAAATTTAGAACATAAACCGAAATGCTTGTTTATAAAAGCTGAAAAGGAGATATTGGAAAACGATGAGGAAAAATTTTAGCAACATATGGAAAAAAACATGATATATCTAATAAAAAGATACCTTTCCAGGATTGAACAAGTCCTCCTTGTCGTAGGCTTTCTTATACGTAATTATTTTTTGGAGATGATCTTTGTCAAGCCTACCGTTTATCTTTACGTCATGAAGGTCGAAGTTCCTTCCTGGGAAGGAATACAGCACCTTCTTAACCGCATTGAAAGAGCTTATGTCAGTAGTTATCAGGAACGGATGAGCTATTCCTCCTCTCAGGAACTCCACCTGAACCGTTGATAGCGAGGAGACGTTAGTGAGAAGTTCATGCAAGTCCTCTACTGGAATGTCTCTAGTTAAGTAAAACACGTTTCCAAACCTTCTCCAGAATAGCCATATTATTCCTCCGAAGAAGAGGTCTCTTCTCTGCCACAGTCTGCCTTCATCGTTAATCACCTGAGCTTTCTTCGGGACCTCCAGTGTTTCTCCTTCAGGAAGAGAAATTATCACATACCAACCATTCGAGGTAACTCCTGTCTCTCCCTCCATCACGGTGGAAGCTCTAGGAGACCTCAGCGTCATGTGATATATGGGATAATGCCCATCGTATGCATCCAGGAGAAACTTCACCGCATCATCGATTGACTCGAACCTAAGAGTGACTGGAATGTCGTTAGCCCACTCTTTCTTGAGCAATGAGATTTCAGTGACTACTCCCGTAGTGCCTNNACCTTCACGTCATCCGCAGTGAGGCTTACTATCTTTCCCTTAGGATTAACCATCTTCACCTTATCCGCCTGCCACCATACTCTGTTGTATCTGAATGCGCCTATCCCTCCGCAACCTCCCTCGAAGTTTCCACCGATGGTGACACCGTCTCTAAACGTTGAAGGGTAAATCCTAGCGTTGAACGTCATCCTTTCCTCAAAGTATTTCACCCCGGGTTGTGCCACGAAAGTCCTTTCATTCTCATGGTAGTCCGTCATTCCTTCCATGTCTAGTATTATTCCTCCCTTCAACGGAATCACTCCTCCTATGTTGTTTCTTCCCGCTCCTCTAGGGACCAAGGG
>DAHF01000123.1:6007-6258 GCA_002495845.1 Sulfolobus sp. UBA167 | reverse complement strand
AGGTCTGCTTTCCCTGAAAGATGAGAGAGTTCTGGCGACATTCTTGTCAGATCGCTCGACTTCTCAGCCACGACCTCAGGGTCAGTGGAGAAACTTACACCAGTCTTCATTAGCTTTTCAAGCAATTTCCTTTACCTAGAGCCCCACTTTTCCAGGATTGAACAAGTCCTCCTTGTCGTAGGCTTTCTTGTAAGTTTTTATCCTGTGAAGGTGATCCCTTGGAAGCCTACCATCTATCCTTATGTCATGTA
>DAHF01000123.1:5536-5994 GCA_002495845.1 Sulfolobus sp. UBA167 | reverse complement strand
TCCTCTGTCAGGAAGTATGTATGTGCCTTTCCGTCGCTAGCGAACTCTGCCTCCACTATAGGTTTGGCCAGCTTTACGCTCTCGATCGCCGAGGCCATATCATCTATCGGGATGTGATATTGACTGTAATAAACGTTCTTTCTCATGGCATGCATGTTGACGTATACTGCGGCAAAGAACATATTCCGCTTGCTCCAAAGAGGGCTTCCGTCCATTCCGTCAAAGTACACTTCGGAATCCTTTGGATAAACAACCAATAGCTCCCATTTTCCGGTGTAATATCCTACAGACTTCTCAGTGGCTTTTCCCATCTCGGGAGATCTTAGGGTCATGTGGTAGAGGGGGATCTCATCCTCGTATATCTTCTGTACGAACTTAGAGACATCCTGAAGAGAATCGAAGAGAATTATCTTGGATTGTTCCTCCTCTTCCTTGGTCAAGACCTTCAGCTCAGTGAC
>DAHF01000123.1:5206-5512 GCA_002495845.1 Sulfolobus sp. UBA167 | reverse complement strand
CCTGAGAGTTACTAGCTTTCCCTTGGGATTGACCATCCTGATTTCCGTGACTTGATCCCAGTTAGGTCCGTATTGATATGATCCTATTCCCCAAGAGCCACCGCAGAAGTATCCTCCGACGCTCGTCTTCGACCATATTGTAGGATATACCCTTGCCTTGAAGGAGAACGGTGCTCCCGCTTGAGCACTCACAAAACCGTCTTCTGATATGACTTCCCTCATCAATGACATGTCGAGAACTATCCCTCCCTTGAGTGGAACTGCTCCACCTACAGTACCGTAACCTGCTCCTCTAGGGACCAAGGG
>DAHF01000123.1:0-5173 GCA_002495845.1 Sulfolobus sp. UBA167 | reverse complement strand
AGGTCTGCTTTCCCTGAAAGATGGGATAACCTAGGAGAAACAAAGCTCCAGTCCTTCGATTTCTCATCCACCAATACACTGTCGTTAGTTACGTTCACTCCTTCCCTTTTCAACCTCTCCATTACAAAGGTAGTATCCATCTTTTATCCGATGGTGCTATTAATCTAGTAGATTAAAAACAACATATGGGTGAAATTAAAAATTATTCTTCTTTTACTTCGTCTTTATAAAAATAGATCATTAAGAATGAAAGGCTGGCTCCGTAAAAATGAAAAAGGTAAGGCATCAGCCGGAAAAAAATTAATTCAGCACTTCAAGTATATATATTCATTTTCATAAGAGAGGATCCATGACTAGCTAGGAGTTACGATAAGAGAAGTTAATCTGTTCAAGCCTTCCTATGAAAACCCGCTCTCGTCTATAACGACCTCTTTTACTTTCTAGCGCTATTTATTTTATAGTAGCTGTGTTTGAGTATTCAACTTATTTTTTATACCTCCATTGAAGTGTTATTTATGCTCGGGAAAAAAGTTTACGAATTTCTGAGCCACTTGTCGGACAGGATATACGGAAACCCGGGGACGACTGAAATGTCCTTCCTGAGGGAGAAACCTGAGGAGTTTAAGTATTTCCTTGCACTTCATGACGGGGTCGCGGTAGGCATGGCTGAGGGCTACTACCTGAAGGAAGATAAGCTAGGCGTAGTGAACCTCCATGCGGCTCCCGGCTTGTCTAATGCGATGGGTTTCATAAATACGGCTAAGGTCGATAGGACTCCCTTGCTCATCATAGCTGGACAACAGACCTCAGATAGACTGGTGGACGAGCCGAGGCTTTACGGAAATTTGACGTCAATGACCAAGCCGTTCGTGAAGGCGTCTTTTGAGGCTAGGACAGAAGAGGAAGTTCTTAGATATCTAGAGAGGGCTTCGAAGATATCATTGACTCCACCTTACGGCCCAACAGTTGTCTCTATCCCTGAGGACTTTCAAGGGAAGGAATACGAAGCTGAACCGAAGTTCTCTCATACAGCAGACGTGTGTTGTGGGGAGGAAGTTGTTAAACAAGTCATGGATAGGTTCAATTCCAGCGAGAAGGTCGCCGTGATAGTAGGGTATGAGATTGACGTAACTGAAGCTCACGACTACCTCAACGAGTTCGCCACCAAGGCCAACGTCCCCGTGTTCGCTGAGCCGTTTGCCTCCAGGTCGCCTTTCGATGGAGATCAGTCCCTTTTCATGGGAGACTTGCCCAGGAGAAGTAGCGAGATAAACAAGGCCTTGGAGGACTACTCCCTAATCTTGATAATCGGAGGAGGCGTGAACAACGTGCTCTTCCCAGACTGTCCCTTGCTGAAGGGCAAGGAAGTTATACAGATAACTATGGACTGGGAGGAAGCAAGCAAGAGACCTTGGGACACAGTTGTGTGTAGCCCTAAGCATTTTCTCAGGTTGGCTAAGGGAATGGCAACCCACCACATGATGATCCCTAGGAAGATAGAGGCTAAGCAGACTCCGGCGGACAAGATATTCAGCGAACTGAGAAAGTACTCTGAGAAGTACGCTATCTTTGACGAGGTGCCCTCCTATAGGGAGAGCTTAAGGAAGGCGTTAGGCTACAGGAGAAGGTCTTTCTTCGCCAACAGAGCAGGCTTCATAGGTTGGGCAATCCCAGCGTCCTTCGGGTACGCCTCAGCCGGGGGCAGGTCCTTAGCTGTGGTGGGAGACGGTAGCTTCAACTACAGTTTTCAAGCCCTCTGGAGCGCGCAGAAATATGGAGGTGTAATGAAGGTGCTCGTAGTAAATAACCAAGGCTATAACTCCTTAAGGGGATGGTCGGGAATTAGCTCAGAAGTACTCTCCCCAGACACTTCACCGTGGAAGTTGGCTTCCAGCTACGGCTTCGAGGCTAAGGAGTTCGACGACTACAAAAGGGGGATTGAGTGGCTCATGTCAGACGGAGCACAGAAGATGGTGGAGATAAGGATTTAGCTTGCCATCATGAAGTTCGTCTGGAGTAAGTCAAGGGTCAGCGTGCCTCATTCGAAGCGGGCAATCGTCGTAGAACAAGGTAAACTAATGAGGTCAGACGATCTGGAGAAGGTAGACAATGACGGGTTTAGCCCGTTCGGGAGATCATTGTCTGAATTTAGCTTCAGAACGATACCTTTCTGCCAAGTTAGACCTCGACGTTAATGTCTATAATCTCTATCTCGAAAGCCCTGCTTATTTCTTGAATTCGTTCCTTTAGAAAATTCACTATTTCGTGATTATCTAATACCTTCCTGCTTCACGATCTGACGTAGTAGTGAAGACGTAGACTGAATGTGATCCTCTGTCCAAACTTTAGCGCATAGTTATTTATATATGTATGTATGTATTTTTCCTATAACTATTAAAAAATAAGGTGACTGTCAATTCCCTACGGAAGGAGATTTTCATCTCCTTAACCTCCACTAAGTTAAAAAGGACGAGCTTCACTTATCTCTAAATGAACGACCTAGTAAGGAAGGCTGAGAAGTTCCAGGGTGAGTTCATCAAGATAAGAAGGGAAATCCATGAGAACCCTGAGCTTTCCTATAAAGAGAATAGGACTTCCTTGCTCGTGATAGATACCCTGCGTTCCCTCGGGATAGAAGTCCAAACAAACGTAGGTCTGCCTACCGCTGTAGTGGGGAAGTTAAAAGGTAGAGGAAAGGGAAAAACTGTGGCTCTCAGGGCTGACATGGATGCACTCCCCGTGAAGGAAGAAACAGATCTGCCTTTCAAATCTAAGGTGGACGGCGTAATGCACGCCTGCGGTCATGATACACACGTAGCCATGTTGTTGGGAGCTGCCATGGTATTGGCAGAGGAAGAGTTCCCCGGAGAGGTTAGGTTTCTGTTCCAGCCAGCTGAGGAAGATGGAGGTAGGGGAGGTGCCAAGCCCATGATAGAGGCAGGCGCAATGAAGGGAGTTGACTATGTATTCGGAATACACATTTCCTCTTCTTACCCTTCAGGGGTCTTTGCTACCAGGAAGGGCGCATTAATGGCAGTCCCGGACTCCTTCACTATCGTGGTACACGGTAAGGGAGGCCACGGTTCAGCCCCCCACGAGACCGTTGATCCAGTCCACATTTCAGTCCAGATAGCGAACCTACTCTATGGCGTTAACCGTCTAGTGAACCCCACGAAACCGTTCGTCCTCTCTATCACTAACATCCACTCTGGCACGACTGACAATGTGATCCCAGACAATGCATTCATGCAGGGCACGATCAGGAGCTTAGACGAGGACGTCAGGGCGAGGGCTTTGAAGTACGTGAAGGACGTGGTGTCTTCTACATGCTCAGTTTATGGTGCGGAGTGCGAGGTGAAGTTCATGGAAGACCCTTATCCGATCACTTTCAACGATCCTGAAGTCACAGAGGAAGTCATGGACACCTTGAGGGGAATATCTGAAGTGATGGAGGTAGACCCCATCCTGGGGGCAGAGGACTTCTCGAGGTATCTGCAAGTGTCTCCTGGCACTTTCTTCTTCTTGGGGACTAGGAATGAGAGGAAGGGTTGTGTTTATCCAAACCATAGCTCACGTTTTTGCGTGGATGAAGACGTCCTCAAGCTCGGAGTAGCAGCTTACGCTTCCCTTGCGCTCAAGTTCACGAAGAAAGGTTGACTGAAGAAGAAAGCCAATTGCATTTAGTATCTTCTCTAGCTTTCTCACTTTTCTATTTATATACATATACTTGCGTTTTTAATATATATATATACGCATATATATGATAGTTTTTTTCAATATTATATCCTCTTCTTTTTTTACTTTCTATAGATTTAGCAACGTCATCAAAAAAGGAGTTTAATACCTAGAATCGCATCACAAATAACATGGAAGTTAAATTTGTAGCAGTCTTCATCTTACTTTTGATTGTAGGGGTCGGTATAGTCTCGTTCTTCACACTTCAACATACATCAAGCTCTTCTTCCCCAAATTCCTCGGCTACCTCTGCAATCCATACTAGCTCGACCTCCAAAGCTGTTTCCAGTTCTAGCTTCCCCTCTTCCATTTCAGTCTCTAATACCTCAGAGATACTCCTCTACAACTCCGGGGGTACTTTTACCGTTCTTGGTCACTACCAAAGCGACAGCGCCTATTCCATGGCTGAGGCATACACTCCCGACGCGTCGATCATGGTATCTCCCTTCGTATGGAACATGAAGTCAGCTGATGGATACGTGAATATGACCTATGACGGGCCCACCCTAAACGTAGTTGTAAACATGACTAATTTCCACAAGATCACACCTTCAATTGACGTGAACGGCTACCCTGGGATCATGTATGGACAGGAGTGCTGGTTCCCCTTCGCAGGCCATACTGTAGAGTCTCCCCTCCTTGAACTGCCAGCTCCAGTGGAGAGCTTACCTCAGACCGAGTCGTGTCTTTCCTATTCGCTCTGGTTGAAGGACGGCTCGATCGACGACTTTTCCTATGACATATGGATGAGCCAGGATCCAAACACTACATACTTGAAGTTCCCAGATGTAGAAATCATGATATGGTTATACCACCAAGAGGAGATAACGTCAAAATACTTCGTAAATGAGGGGAACTTCACCGTACAAGGTATAGTTAACGGGACTCCGGAGAACCTGACTTTCGCAGTTTACGTTCTACCGCACACCGGTAGCGGAGACGGGTGGATAGGGGTATACTACGTGAGCCAACAGGAGATGGAGGGTAAGGTCACAGTACCTCTGACTACTATGGTGCAGAGTAGCTTCCCCTTCATGGAGAAGATATTTCACAACTTGGATGAGAACTCGTATTACTTGGACGGAATACAGGTGGGAATGGAGTTCAACAACGACTCCGTGGGGACGTCCCTGATGGGGTATTCATTATATAACTGGACAATACAAGTGCAGTGAATAGGAAAAGAGTAAAAGAAGGATTGAGAAGAGAGGACTCCATTAACTCTCAGGCTTGCTTAGGTAATAGAGTCAGATCCAAGCATTCATGTACCGTAACGTTATCGAGAAGAACGCTAGATTTTGGATTTATTTTCCCCTCTTCTTATTGCTTAGTTGATCTGTTGAATATTTTTACATTAAATTACTATTATCTTTTAATTTAATTGATCTTAAGTTCTACAATTTTAGCTTGTGAAATCTCTTAAACGTTTGCTAAAATT
>DAHF01000011.1 GCA_002495845.1 Sulfolobus sp. UBA167 | reverse complement strand
CTAATCGGATTTTGGATCTACCGTAATGGACGGGGCTTTCGCTTCATGGCTTCACATTGCCAGAGGAAATCCACGCTAAGGTAGTTCCTACCCTCTCTCAACTTAATGTTAGTGTCACACAAACTGGACTATTTGAGCAGAGGCACATGAACCCTGTTTTAAGGCATCTAAGTNNGGCGAGGCTTTCGTTCTTTTGTAACGATTATTTAGTTGATGACTACAAAGACCTACAAAAAAAGAAGCATTAGTCTTTATATCACGAGGTGACTATCAATCGCCTTACGGAATTATCCCGCATCCCATTAAGATAGAAATCTTAATATAATTCTGTCATCCCTCACATAGATCCTTCGCCCTATTCGTTAGGCTAAAATAAGGCTTCCTTGCATTCCCCTCCGTGATATTGCTTCCAGTCGCTCGAGAAGAGGAATTCACATTTTACTTTCTTTCCACTCGTCACCATCGGTATCCAAACCTTATCGTCCTCCCACATCTTATTTAGGGGTATCTCTTCAATCCAGATCGGTCTCCCCTCGTCTGATTCGCAAAGAACCCCGCCATATTTTTTGATTTCATAGATGCTCATTTGACTTATTTCTCCTCCATCTAATCTGTAAGTTATTTCACCTACTTTCTCCAGCTCCTTCCCTTCAAGACAAGTCTCCTCCTTCAATTCCCTTAAGGCACACTCGCAAGGTTTTTCATTTTCCTCTACCTTCCCTCCAGGAAAATTGTAATAACCTTCACCTAGTCCTTTCTTTTTGAGGAACATCAAAAACTTGTCCCCGTTCTTAACTATGGCTAGACAAGTCCTCCTATAATCGTTCATAATATTTTTTAAGCATAAAAACAAATAAAAAGTTGCACATGATGCTTGGAAATATCTCAATAAAGACATTAATGATCCCCAGTCCTCCTACCCTAGACAGAAACGAACCTTTAGTTGATGCCATCCTAAATGTGAACAAGTTCGGGTTAGGTAGAGTGATAGTAGGGAAGGAAAAGGTCGAAGGTCTGATCACCACCAGAGACCTGCTTGAACTAATAGTCGAACAGTGTCCTTCTAGTTGTTCAGAGGACGTAATGAAGGAGGTCCTCTACGGTCCGGTGAAGGATCACATGGTCTGTTCACCTTCTGTGGCCTATGAGGACGACACAGCTCTAGATGTCATAAACGTGATGGTCTCCCACGACTACGGGTCGATGCCAGTGGTAGACAGAACGCACTGCCCTAAGGGGATAGTAACCGAGAGGGAGTTCCTGCTCCTGTACCAAGACCTTCCTAAATTATACAAGGTCAAGTCCTTTGCTACAACAAGGGTAGCAACTATAGACGGTGGGGTCAGACTTGAGGAAGCGGTATCCCTGATGATGAAGAGAGGCTTCAGAAGGTTACCCGTCGTAGACGAAGAGGGAAAGGTGATAGGAATCATCACTGCGACCGATGCGATAAAAGCTTTCGCTAAATTCGTCGAGAAAAAGGATCCTTCGCTTTTCTTCGGTAAGAAAGTCTCGGAAATTATGAAGTTCCCCATTCTCTCCATAGACCCTGAGACCTACGTGAATGACGCTGCAAAGGAACTTTTGGACAAGAAGAAGGGATCATTCCTTATCATGGATGGAGAGGGAAAGGTAGCGGGGATCATAACTGAACGTGACCTCCTAATAGCTCTTCACCACATGTTGCATATGCAAAGCATGAAAAAGTAGAGGAAAAGAATTCTTCTAACTACTGTTTTTAACCGTGTTAACTCATTATAATGCATGGAAAAGCAGACAAGAGAATTGCCACCAAATCAACACGTAGTAAAGAACTTCATAATTTACGCTGAGTTCGGAATTCCTAAAGTAGAGATCGAGAACTATAGACTGAATGTAACTGGGTTAGTGAAGAACGAACTATCCTTCACTTACGACCAATTGATGAAGGAGATGCCCCACATCAAGGTCAAGACCGATTTCCACTGCGTCACGGGTTGGAGCGTCCTCGACGTGGAATGGGAAGGAATACCTTTCTCATACTTGATGGAGAAAGCCGGAGTTAAGGACAACGCCAAGTGGGTTAACTTCTACAGCCTAGATGGATACACCACCATCATACCGCTTGAGGACTTGAATACAGACCCTCAATCCATGGTAGCTCTACTGATGGGAGGAAAGCCCTTGCCCGACAAGAACGGCTTCCCTGCAAGGCCTATAATCCCTCACTTGTACGGCTGGAAGAGCGCTAAATGGCTTACAGAAATTCAGTTCATAGACAAGTACATCGACGGGTACTGGGAAGAGAGGGGATACCATGAGAGGGGCAACGTATTAGAGGAGGAGAGATTCAAGGGCATGTCAGGAAGACACTCCAGGAAAAGACCAATACTCTAAATTTTCTTTTCTCCGAAATTTACGTGAAAAATATCCACGCTTTAGTAGTACTTTTAATTTGAAAGAACAGATGGTACATAGCTTGAAATCGCCCTTCGACAAAGTGAAACTAGACGATAAGTTACTTTTTAGGATAATTGGTATAGTTGTAAGGACTCTAGTAATTTTTGCGATAATAGTTCAGATAGGAATAACAATTTTCTTCACTGCTACCTCAGCCATATTTGTGGGAGTCACTGCACTGGTATCAACGGCCATAGAGAACGCGCTACTGATCATAGTGTTGCTAGAGATATACCTCGCGATAGAGGACTACCTCTCAGGAAAGGGCAGGACTGCAAGCTATGTCATAGACGCTCTGATCTCCTTCGTAGTTAGGGAGATATTGATAGACGTGTTCAACGGAATTACAGCAAACAACACGCTCTTGGTTTTAGCAGGTATAGTAGCTATACTCTCCTTCTCGAAGTTTCTTATGAGCAAGGCTGATAACAACAAACCTTGATTTCTACCAGG
>DAHF01000100.1:1052-6611 GCA_002495845.1 Sulfolobus sp. UBA167 | reverse complement strand
ATTGAAAAGAAGATAATATAGTAAAAATAATGTAAAAATATTCAACAGATCGACTAAGCAAGGAAGGGGAAAAACCAAAAAATCTTTTTTACTATATCTTTTTTCTATGCTCATGACAAGGGGTTATTCCCTGGCTTTACCAGCTTCTTTAAGTCGAGGATCTGATCTATTTCCTGATCCTTGTACCCTAGACCCTTTAGAGCTTCCCTGATAGACATGCCCTTGTTGAGCTTTTTGCCTATTTCCGTAGCCTTATCGTAGCCTATAACTGGAGAGAGCACAGTGATGAGCGAAGGTGATGACTCAGCATAACGCAACATTTTCTCTTTGTTGGGGACTGCTCCGTTGACCACTAGATCGGAGAACTTCCTTAAAGCCTCTGACAGAAGGGATATCTCCGTGACTACGTCGTAACCCACCAAGGGAACGCCCATTGCAAGTTCAAACTCCCCTAGCATCGAAGCGAACTGCACTGCATGGTCTAGGCCTACAACTTGGGCTGAGATCAACATTGTTGCCTCAGCAGTGACGGGGTTAGTCTTCCCCGGCATTATAGAAGATCCTGCTATTTCCTCCTGAGAGGGTATGTCTATCTCCCCTATAGAGGTGAAAGGCCCGGAGAACATTAGCCTGAAGTCCTGCGCAGTTCTGTACAAGTCTATTGCTATCGTCCTCATGGAGGAGCTCAAGGAGAGCATGTCCGTGAGTAGCCTTAGCCCTCTGAAGGTGTTAGCTGGCTTGAACCCCAACCCAGTCAAGGAGTTCAGCTCCGAGATTACCTTGACCTGAAACTCAGGATGTGTGTTCAGCCCGGTGCCGGTAGCAGTCCCTCCTATTGGAAGCTCCTTTACGTAGTCTAAGGTAGACTTGAGCACAACCTCGTCGTGGGATAATGCATCAGCGTATGCCCCGAGCTCCTGGCCGAAAGTCACAGGGAGGGCATCCCTCAGATGTGTCCTTCCAGCCTTGATGTAGTCTGCGTACTCCTTTGACTTGGAGGACATCACCGAGATTGCGTGCTCTATAGAGGGTATCAGGGACTCCTCAGCTAGGCTGACTGAGGCAACCCTGATGCTAGTGGGTACCACGTCGTTTGAAGATTGACCCATGTTGACGTGGTCGTTTGGATGGACTTTCAGTCCACTGTAAGACGAAGCTATCTCAGCGATGACCTCGTTAACGTTCATGTTCAGTCCTGTCCCAGAGCCAGTCTGGAACACGTCTAATACTATTTCATCGTCGTGCTTACCCTCCATGATCTCAGTTGCAGCCTTCATGATCGAGTCTCCCCTTTCCTTATCCAAGAGGCCCAATGAGACGTTAGCTTTAGCGCAGGCCCACTTCACTGCTCCTATGCCCCAGATTATCTTCCTTGGAAATCTGGTTCCAGTATTCATGAAGAGTTTTGGTGCATGTTCTGTGTATTTCATCTCTACATGGAAATGCAGGAGAGGAAATAAGGCTTATTCTACACATATCCATTTAGTTTCCTTAAGCCTCGCTTCGCTGTAGCTTATAGCTCCGTGAACTGCTCTAACGGGACATCATCTCACGATTTTCCTTCTTTTGGCGACCTTCATTCACGAGGTTTCATCTAAATGTTACGTCATGCCCGCGTCGTTACGGAGGGTTAGCTCTTCATAGCATGAGCTTCCCAGGTACTGATCAGGAAAAGCCTTTGCGTAGATATTATTTCTGTTTAGTATAAAACTGTTCTAGGCTATCCATCCCCCAGAAGGGAACTTACGCCCCAAAATCCTGTTAAGTCTGAATCAGGGAAGGAAAACCCTTCACGTGGAGTTACGCCATTTTCCCTTCCTCGAGTTTGGTCAGGAGAGCGTATGAAGCTAAGGTTGTCACTTACCAAAAGATTCAACAAAAAGCCTAAAGCTCCCCATAGAAAACCCAATTATGGAAAGAGAAGGACAGAAGACTTGTGCTATGTTTATC
Organism: Sulfolobus sp. UBA167; assembly: GCA_002495845.1. Lineage (GTDB taxonomy): Archaea > Thermoproteota > Thermoprotei_A > Sulfolobales > Sulfolobaceae > Sulfuracidifex. The sequence continues at coordinate 4,661 of DAHF01000100.1, read as the reverse complement.
GTGAATAGATCTGACTACATCTTTGAGAGTACCATGTCCTCGATAATGAGGACTTTTGAGAGCTTCAAGCTTGACGAGTTGCTGGTTTTTTACGCTGGTTTCACAAGGAACCTCTTTAAGGCTCAAGGAAACAAGCACGGCTTCGGAGAACTGTTCGAATGGATCCGAGGAAAGGGGATAGAGGTGAGAGCGGAGGAGTTCCCGTCCATGAACGACGTAGAGGAGTTCAAGAAGTGGATCGATGAGAAGACTAAGGGGTGTGAGGAAATCATAGCTATACCTACGACATCCGCTTCGCTGACTGCTTACCTCCTTGGGAGATTAGAGGACGAAAGATTGACTACTATAAGTTACGTCTTCGCGTTCGGCCCGTGGACGAACTACTTTTACCCTTACGTGCCAAGACCCTTAGAGGAGATGAGAGTAATTGAAGGGAAGGCTAAGGCTAGTTTGGATACCTCTAAACTCGAGGGATTCCCAAACTACATGTCCGAGAACACGTTCAACATGAACGTAGAGAATGTAGTGATAGAGCTGAACAAGGAACCGACGGAAGACGAAGTCCTAGAACTCTACTACAGGGACGGAAATTCGGATAAAGTACTCCTCAGCTCCGACACGTTCGACCTCAACGATTTCCTTAACAAGCTTCGCAGGAAGTTTTCAGGCGATGAGGAGACTATCCACGAGATTCTTCTCCTCTCCGGCGCCTTCGAGTTAAAGTTCACTAAAGGGAAAGAACATGGCACAATATCCAGCCTGACAAGAGAAAAGGTGCTAATCGACACTAACATGCTTTTTTACGGAATACATAACTACGAGCTGAGAAACTTGATCGTCCCGAAATGTGTCAGAAACGAGGTATCGATTAATTCGGTACAGATGAAGTCCAGAAAAGGTTTACTTAAATCTGCACTCAGCGAAGTAGTAGAAGACGTACTTAACTCAATCCTGTCTCATGCGAAATTGATACCTAGCGAGGACTTATGGTGCGATATCGCAATACCTAAGATAGACCCAGACCTCATAGAGGGAGCTTACTTGTTGACTGGCGACAAGAAGGCCTTTCAGAGGTGGACGAAGTCTACTCTAAGTAAATATACTGAATCTCTACTGGTTGATGTGCCTAATTTAGATCAAGAATCTGGAGTGAAGAAGTACTCAGAGAGCATAAAAGATTTCATCGTTAAGGATAAACCCAGGAGATATATGTCGATCATAACCATCGCATTGATCTTAAGCAAGGTTCGCACCATGAAGGTCAGCCTCGGTTGGAAGGGACAAGGGAAAATTGAAGTAAGCTATTCCTGAGCTAAATTCAGGCAAGATATGAAATAAAATTTTTCTTAAAAAAAGAAAAGGAAGAGAAAAAGAAAATTCATAACTATTAAAAGTAGCGTTCAAGTTAAGTGTGATGTTCTGTAGCCCTCTCCTTCATTGCGACGAAAGAGGAATACAAGACTTCGGACAACGTGACTTCCTTGGGCTTCAAGTCAAATATAGGAGTTCCGACGTCGGTGTAAATCAGCCTCTTTCCTGCTTTCTTGCCTATCATGTAAGAAGGAAAACAGAAAGACCCGTGGGCTCCTAGTATGGTGTCGGCTTTTAACTTCACGCACTCCTTTGTCGCCTCTGGTCTCCTGGCTTTGGACTTCAAAGCCACGTTGTCCTCTTTGTACACAACCTCCTTCTTGTCAGGGTCATAAAGTATCATTAACTCTCCCTTACTGAAAACTTGAACTCTCATCTCCTTGTCTACAGTTGTACATATCATGTAGAGAAAATAGAGATTATATAATTAAAAATAGATGTTTACGTGGTCGGAACGTGTAGCCTAAAAACATTTTACTTCTAGATGAAGACGGAAAGAAACCAATTTAACTCGAATCATCGTTCTTTTGGCCTGCAGCTTCACGGAGCTCCTCTTCCACTATGTTCACCCTTCTCGCAGCGTTCCTCAACACCTCTGGCTTATCCTTCCATAACTTAAGCGTATATAATGACATCACTATGATGTAAAGGAAAGTTGCCACTACTGCCTGCGTCACGGGGAACACTGGAGGCCATATGGAAGCGTAAAGTACGTAACCGAACACTACCGTAGCTATCGCAGGAAGTACGTAGTGTTGTATTGGATGAAATACCTTGTTTAGCCCGTAGTGGTTTTCCTTTAGCTTCCTGTAAAGCGTGATGACTGCAGTGTTGAGCATTAAGTGGACTGTGACAAGGCCGACCAACGCTATGGTAGTTAGGAAGTCGAACACGTTGCTTAATGCGCCGTAGATCTGGGACGATGTCGCAGGAAGTGTCAGCATCTGTATTGGACTAACGCCTGAATAATAACCAATCACAAATCCTGCCAATATGGAAAGGACGGACGATGAGATAGCTATGAAAGCCAAGGACTTCACCGGAGTGACGAACTTCGGGTGGACCTCCGCGAAGGACTTAGGGAGTAGTCCATCCCTTGCCATTGCAAAGTAAACTCTTCCCGCATTAGACTGCATGGCGACGGAGTCTGAGAAAGCCGAGTTGAACGCAAAGAGAGCTAGCAGGAGACCTCCTGCAACGGTCAGATATGTGGAATACACTATGATTCCTGGTATAGGGTTGTTAACGAACGCAGTCATGCCTTTCGGTGTGAGCCCACCGGGCCACCCTACTATGGTAGCGTAGGCTTCTTCTGTCAGGACTATTCCGACTATCAGTACCCCGAATATCAGGGCTTTAGTTATGCTCTTGCTACTTTTAGCTTCCTCTCCTAAGGGTGCTGATCCGCCGTATCCGATGAAACTAGTGATTCCGAATATCATTCCGAGTCCGAGCCCCGCTAAAGGTCCGCCCTCTGGCGCGAACTTCCCCGTGAACTGTGGCCATGCGTAAGGGTTAAATACTTGTAGCGTGTTGTCATGAACCTTGAGTATCACTATCAACCCCGTGATGCCGAGGAACGCAACCTCAGCAAGTGCAGCGTACCTTATGTACTTCATCTGAGGCCTTATCCCTACCATAGCTAGACCTATAGGAATCACAATGAATGCAAGTATGAAAGGAATCCAGATCCACCCTGGCAACGTAATTCCGAAGAAATAGCTCAAGACCCCAGGCAAAACAACCCCTGCAACGTATACTGGAATTGCTGCAGTGCTTGCCACTTGGTATAGCACATATAGAAATCCTGAAACTGCGGCTGGAATTGGGCTGAAAGCGGTAGCTATGTACCCGTAGTAACCGCCTGCACTAGCATGCCTTTTAGATAAGTGGTAAAGCGTGTTGACCTCAAGATACATAGTCAACATTGCTAGCAGGAAAGCCAGCGGAGTTAAGATGAAAGCAAACGCTGCCGCCGAAGTTATGAATGCTACTGTGTCACATGCAGGAGCCATTGCGGCTATTTCCTGCCCTATGGCTTCCAAAGTTCCGACCACGCCTTTCTTTAGCCTTGGAACGCTCTCTGCCTTACTCATTTGGGTAACCCTAATGAGAAAAAAGAGGATAATCGTGTTTTAAAGTTATCTCTCCAGAATGCTTTGTGAACTTGTTGAATTTTAGTGACGTTTAAGAGCTCTCACGAGCCAAAATTGCAGAACTTGAGATCGATTGAAAAGA
>DAHF01000100.1:908-1032 GCA_002495845.1 Sulfolobus sp. UBA167 | reverse complement strand
TCTCCAGAACCAAAATTTATCATGATAATTCTTTTTATATAGGTATTCTACCAAAAATGAAAATATGAAAATCAGTTTCACTTGAGCATTAAGCTAAAGACACGTCGTGGTATTGCTTTAAGGA
>DAHF01000100.1:649-795 GCA_002495845.1 Sulfolobus sp. UBA167 | reverse complement strand
ACGTAATCGTCTTCAGATAGCACTAGCTATGATGCTTTTCCTATGTTTAATCTGTAACGCATAGTTATATTTGTATTTTTTTCCATAATCATAAAAATTCTTCTAGGGCTATTCGTCCCTTGCGGAAGGGGACTTTCGCCCCCTTA
>DAHF01000100.1:420-627 GCA_002495845.1 Sulfolobus sp. UBA167 | reverse complement strand
ACATCTCATACAAGACCAAGATAGTAGTACTAGGAATAAAGGGCGGAGTGGGGAAGTCGACGATAGCGATATCTCTGGCGAAGAGCTTGGCAAGGAAAGGAAAAGTCCTCTTGGTTGACAGGGACTCTCTGGGCTATGCGTCAGACCTAGCTGGGATCACAGAGGGTGGTGTACTGTCTTCAGTGGTCAACGGAGATGATTATTGGA
>DAHF01000100.1:0-373 GCA_002495845.1 Sulfolobus sp. UBA167 | reverse complement strand
AAAATACTGTAGAGCTTATAGACAAAATCCACAATGATACCGAACTGAGGTTGCGCTTCAAAGAAGCGTACTCCAGGATCCTGAGAAGTGACGATTACACTCACTTCGTAGTTGACAACCCTCAAGCGGTAGACTACTTCTCGGATGTAGTTAAACATGAGGCAGAAATTTTCAACGATGTCTTCCCTTCTAGAAAAGTTTACTTAACTTATGTATCTGATTCTTCAAAATTTACCTTAGAAAATACAGTAAAATATATGAATAAGATTGAATCTGGGACAAACGTTGGTATTCCTTTTTCCTTTGTGGCGAATAAAGTCAGAATTGACACGGGCGAGCTGGCTTACGTAAGGTCTAAACTGGAAGACATAAC
>DAHF01000056.1 GCA_002495845.1 Sulfolobus sp. UBA167 | reverse complement strand
CCCTACGGTAGGCATTGGTCGTATCTTGAACGTTCTTACATTTTAATATAAGGGGGCTATCCATCCCTTAAGAAGGGGTCTTCCGCTCTCTTAACCCCACTCGGATAAAAGTAACACAATAACAAAAAAAACAAAAATAGTATAAATGATAGTATTAATAATCCTTTTCTCTTTTTTAAAACGTTGGGAGTATAACTCTCTCCTCCTTTTCATGCGTTTTTCGGGTCAAGTAATGTCATAGACTCTATGGCTTTTTAAACGGAACTGCATTAGCCCTATCTTTGTGAGGAAGTTCATAGGCCAGTTCTTTATAACGACGGCCTTGACGGAGGTTAGCTTAGTTTACCCAGTACATTTTTATGCAGTTCATCACTCTTTGCTTTTACTGGGTCTCATAACTGCACTTTACAATGGAGTAAATGGCATAGGCTCGTATCTGTGGGGACTTGTCCTCGACAATATGAAGATAAGGAAGGGGCTTTTGATCCTACTGAGTTCCATGGGGGCAATGTCGGGAATAGTATATTCCTTCAACGGGCTAATAGGCTACTCCATGATAGGCTTCATATCAGCTTTAGATGCTCCTCTTTACTCCCTTGTCCTCTTGGAGACTATGACTGAAGAGGAAATGGTGAAAGGGAATTCAATTCTTTCTGAGATTTCCCTTGGAGGTAACATAGCTGGGAGCATTTTCGCCTCAGTCTATTCTAATCCATTCGTTATAACTGGGCTTTTCCTAGTCTCCTTGGTTTTTAACCTGCTATTCGTCCCGAGTTATGAGGGCAGGACAAACGCAAATAGGAAGGAAATGATGAACGACCTAAAGAGCTTGTATTATCCAGTCATCTCCTATTTTGCGTTTAACCTCTCTGCAGAGCTCTTCTTTACAGTCTACGTTCCTCTGAACTACTCCATGGGTAACCCTGAATATGTTGTGTTCCTAAGTTATACTATACTCTACGTTGTAGATGAGTTCGTCTACAACAAAGCGGTCTCGTTGATTAAGGGTAAGGAAATCAAGTACATCTATCTTTCAATAATAGGAAGGGCAATCATATCTTTAGCTTTGGCTATGCTGGTCGAGTCTCACTTGAAAATCGGTCTAGGAATAGTGGGCTTCTTCATGGCTTTCGGTCCAATATTTCCTTTCTATAGCACTGCGTTCTTCTCTGTCGTGGTAAAGAGCTTGAAGCGTAACAGAGCTACAATGTTAGGTCTGCTGAACTCTGCAGAGGACGTTGCTTCTATAATAGGCGGTTTAGTAGTCGGGATGGCTGAAACTTTGTTTGGTGCATACATGATGAGCTTTTACGCGCTAGCAATAGCTATGTTCTCTTTCTCTGCATATCTCTCCTTGAGACGGCTTCAGAGTAAGCCAGCTTCTCCTCAGGAGAAGAAGGAGTATAGTCGGGCATCCTCCTAGGCCTACCGTCCCTTCCGACTCTGACATAAGAGAAATATGCCTTGCTGACGTTTTCAGTGACGTTAAAGGCAGGATCCTCCCTTATTACGTTGATAACTGCTTCCATGGAAGTCTTCCCCACGTAAGTTATCCCAGCCCTTATGGTAACGATATCATTAAGCCTCACGGGGGAATAAAAAGAGAGGTTCCTAACCGCAACAGTAACCACTGTATCGGGTGACGCATCGTCGTCGTAGCGGGTATATCCTATTAGTTTTAGACCTAACGTACCTCCCATGTCGTCCATTAGTTTCATCAGTTTTCCCGCAGAGATTATTCTTCCGTCATAGGTCATATCTGGCGAAACGTGAAGGGATGTGGTAGCTCTATACCTAAGACCGGATGTTGGATCTTGGACGTCAAATCTCATGTTTCTGTTCAGTTGTTTAAGCCTCTTTGCCCTCCTTTCCAGAGCTTCCTCCACCCTTTTGTGGTAAGATGGGGATACTTCTATGTCTTCAATTACACGTATAGGTCTTAGCAGATCGTCTACCTTCACGTAAGACCCGGATGCTGATACCACCTCTTCTCCCATGACTAATGCCCTCATCGACACTTCAACGGAGGTGTTTCCCCTGTGGAGCGTCTCAGCCCTTATTTCTACTATATCACCTAAATTGACTGGCTTTCTGAACTCCACGTCGTCTAGGGACGCTAGCAGAGTTAATCCCTTAGTCACTTTCCTAGCTGAAAGCATCCCTGCTTCAGCGAGGAAGCTCAACATGTCCCCTCCATGGAGTCTACTCATGAAGTTGGTGTCCCCGTAGTGTATCAGCTTTAGTACAGTAACCTCAGTATCGCAGATCTTCGTTAGAGCCCACCCGGTCTTTTTTTTACTTTATGTTTTCAAATATCAGAGCATTAACTTCCTCTGCAGTCTTGGTATATTTTTCTCCGCCTCTTCGAGAGAAATCCAAGAGAATATCTCTAAGCTGTTTAAGAACTTCTATATGATCCATCTTCTTTACAGCATCCTCAGGAAATGATGAGAAGTCTATCCTCTTTTCAGTCCCAGACAAAAAGGGTAGGTATTCGTCCTCGCTTACGCTTTGTATGAATAAGCCCTTTCTGTCAAGATGATACTCATGAGGTCCTCTCTTGATTATGAATATGGAAAAGTCATCTGAAGGTGGTATTAGACTGGAGACCTCCTTCATGAAGAATATTGCATTGTCTTTGTTTTTCTCTTTCAAGAATTTACGTACAGCCTCAGCTAGCATGTCCATAATTCACTTAATCGGTTTTTAACTTCACCTATTTATAGTCTTAAGCTCGTAAAAAGAAGACTAAATTCAGATTTCTTTCAATTAAAGAGAGAAAAATTTTAAAGAAATCTGTAATCTTTCGAGTCCTGCATGATGACTATGCGGAATATTTGAAGATTAGACGTATCAATGGTAATGCTAATCTCTAGTCCATTTCAAGGTTATGAATTCATAAAATAGAAAATCCTTTTATAAAGGAAATATATGATAAGATTTTAGTACATGATATATTATTAAACAGTTTTTAATGAGCCATTCCTTGCTAAATATTGATAAATCTCTCAATCTAGAGGTGCTGATAATTCTATTTTAGATTCCTTTTCCATGTCAAGTCCTAGAGATGTCGTAATGGCCAAGAGGGGGAGGCACTGGTACCTTGAGCTTTACTTTTCCCTCTCTAAACCAAGGTGAAAGTATGTAAGCTACTCCGTTTCTCTCCCAAGAGAGAGCCTTAGCCTCAGACCTAGAGAGTCCCATTTCTTCTCCTACCTCTTGCTTGATCCTGAAGACAACTTTGGTGTTAGAGAGCTGGATTACAATGTCGCTTAGATCCATGGGGTTATGTGTTGCAAACATGAAACCCAGCTTTCTCCTTCTGCCAAGCCTCATCATAGTAGCTATCTTTCCGGCCACCTTCCTTACGTAGTAAGTATCATCGTCTCCGCCTTTGCCAGAGGGGAAGAACCTATGTGCCTCGTCTATTACGATGAGGAACCTCCCCTTCGTAGCTCCAGAACGCATCTGCTTTTCTCTATGGTCAAAGATTCTATCTAGGAAAAAGTAAGCGAGGATCTTCTGGGAGAACTCTTCGATTTCACTATTATACAAATCTATTATTACAAGCCTTTGGCTCCCCTCGAGGAAGTCCTTGAACTTGTCCTTTTCGGCTGGAACGTCGAATAGGCCGGTATCCCGTAAGATGTAAAGCCCTCTTCTTATGTTGTCTCTAGTGCTCTTATGAACGCTGTAGTCCTCGAACTCGTCGTCGCTAAGGGTATTCAACAATTGCTCTAGTGTTTTTATATCTTTATGGGTTGAAATATATTGCCTCAAGAACTGAGAGGCTTGTTCTGTGAAGTAAGGGTTCAGCCTATGGAGAAGTCCCCTTATTTCCGAAAACCTGAAGAAGAAAGGATGAATGAACGCTGATGCTTCCCAGTAATCTGTTTTCATCATTATCTCGTTTCCGTTTACGCTAGTTTCCAGAGATATTCCCCTAGAACGTATGAAGTCTACGAGGGGTTTCACGTAAGTGTTGAAGTACGAATTAGTTATGTTCTCAATTGTCTTCACCTGATTCTTTCTTCTCCATTTCCAAGTTAATGGAAATAATATGTCGACCTTTAAATCGCGTATAGACGAACCGTAAAGGCTCGAGAACTCCGACATTCCTCTTGAGACAGCTACATCTCGCATGTTAGGCGGTAAAAAAACGTTATAGTAGTCACCAGTAGCGTCGAGGACAAAGGTCTTGGAGTCTGCCTCAGTGAGGTATAATCCTCCAATTACGTCCTTGATGAAAGACGTCTTTCCAGCCCCAGTGGTCCCCAGCACGGAGACGTGGAAGTTTAGGTCCTCAGGTGATATCCCGACCTTGACTTTAGTGTAAGCGTTGTCCAGGTAGCCTAGGTATAGCTTGCCTCTCTTTGTATCCAAAGCCTTCTCTATAACGTCAGAGTGAGGGAGAAAGACCGGGGACTGCGGTTCTAGGACTAGGTCAGCTACCTCCAGTTCTCCTTCCGAGAGGACGTCCATTCTAGTTAAAGGCTCGCACTTTATGATAACGTTTGTTATGAGCGAGCCCGGCTCGTCCTCGTTCGTGGAGGACGCACTCAACACGTTAGAGTCCCCTACAAATAGAGAAGTAGCATCGGTCCTTTCATAGCCAACTATCCTGAGCAACACGAAATAAAGAGTCTTTATATCAACAGCACCGAGGAAGAGGCCGACCCTACCCAGAAAGGATAGCTTGTAGTACGTGACTGGGTCAACCGAAACGTTCACAGTCACGTCTTCCGGAGTGACTTTGGAAGGCATATGTCGCGCTACCTTCCCTATTACTTGAGATCCTAGAGTTACAGCTAACGTATTAGCTTGGGATATCCTCTCCTTTATATCATTGAACAAAGATTCGTCGTTCATGTCTCCACCCCTATTCTAGAGCTGAAACTCGCTTGCACTCCCATTCTTTCCATGATCGTTGAAATGACCCTCAGCATACCTGAAGTTACGGCCTTAGCTGAAGAGTCTGCCATAGCTAGGACAGAGGGTATTCCGTCCTTCGTAAAGTCCAGCGAGGAAATTACGTTGACAGCTTCCATGTCTTTTGTAGTGGTCTCAATCCTCAACACTGAAAACTTCCTAACGTAAGGATGGAAAGGATAGACCAAGTAGTTGATGAAGATCTCGTGTTCGTCCTCCTTTCTGAAAGGCCCCACTACTATAGGTCTGTAAGGTCTAGACTCCACAGCGTCGTAAAGCCTCAAAAGAAAGGCCTCATCGTTTAGAAACGCCGAAGGGTCCACCTTGTACTTGTTGACGAACTCTTTCCTGAAATCTTCTCTCAGGGATGACCTTAAGAACTGGGACTTGTCAAGCCTTTTCACTATGCCTACTACTTTCTTATCGCTTAGAATAGTCTTCCTCCTTCGGCTCAGCTTCTCTTTAACCTGGTATCTGAGGAAAATGGATGGAGGAAATATAGGTCCGTCCACGATAAGAAGGGAACCGTTATTTATTTTGTTCGATAGTATAGCTTCGGTCTCTAGCGTCATTCTTATCTCGGCTTCTATGGTCTCGGGGTTCTGAAATGAGCTGAAAGGTGTTCCGTCTATGGAGACTGTAGAGATCATACTATTGCAATAAAGGAATGGTGTTATTCCAGGATATTTGAATGAAGAAGCAAGGGCTATGAATGGAACTGAGAGATCTAAGTCAGGCAAACCCGAGATAGCAGGGTAAACCCCAACTAAAGGATATCTACTTGACGATATTGATACAGAGGCTATGCTTACTACTCCCTTTGAGGAAATGAATGTTCTACTGCTTCCATCTACAGCGAACACATCAGGTATCGAAGAGACAGATGTTTCCTTAACTAGGTCCTTTACGTCTGTTGCAGGGACTGAGACTTCGTTCTCATACCATTCGGTCTCTCCCTTCTCAAGGACGTTGTTATCGAAATATCCTGCAATGTATTTTTCTACCACGTCATACAGAACAGTCCTTAAGTCTAGCCTCTGTAACGTCATTGTACAAAACATATTTGATGATCGAAATATTTAAATATGGTGCGATGAAAGTCGGTAATACCGCTTTTTCCTTAGTCTCCAGCGTATATTTTTCTCGCTGCAAGCACTATAGGGTCCCATACCCTAGCAACAGCAGGAAGATAGGCATTCTCCATAAAGAATAGATCCTCTACTGTCAACCTCTTCATCATCGCCAAGGCAAGGACGTCCAGCCTACCTAAGACTTCCTCTTCCCCGACTATTTGTGCTCCTAATATTCTGCCCGAACTCTCCTCTGCTATTAGCTTCACCCATATGTCCTTAGAACCAGGATAGTATCTAGCTCTAGTCTTATGTTGGACTTTAGCTTCTACAACCTTCATGTTTGACTTTACGGCATCTTCGTGGGTAATACCAACCTTGCCTATCTGGGTCTCTTTATACTTGGTGATCATGGTTCCGACAACCCCAGGGAACCTCCTTTCTAAGCCAGCCACGTTGAACGCAGCTACGAACCCCATTTTGTTAGCAACAGGTGCATAAGGAACCCAATCAGGTTTACCGGTGATCACGTTAATTGACTGTGCAACGTCCCCAACAGCGTAAACACCCTTCTTTGAGGTCTCCATTTTGTCGTTTACTACAATCGCTCCGTGAACTCCAAGTTCTAGCTGTCCCTTTACAAGGGAAGAGTTAGGCTTCACTCCTACTGCCACCACTGTTCCGTCTACCTTGTATTCTCCTTTATCGGTAATAACTGTCCTCCCGCTGTCCTTTATTTCTAACACGGACTCGGACAATCTCATATCGACGTCGCTGGCTATCTTAGGAGACAAGAAAGACGCCATATCGTCATCCAACATTCTATTTAGAGGCCTATCCCCGTGGTGTATCATGATTACCTTTTTTCCTCTTGACACCAGCGCCTCAGACGTCTCAACTCCTAGAATCCCTCCGCCTATTACGGCAACCTTTTCGAGAGACCATAGAGATCTTCGAAGTTCATCAGCATGTGCGGGATGGTGGACAAAGAAAACCCTTTCGTTTCCATCTGTTTTAATCTCTGACGGTACTGATCCCGTCGCTACAACCAAGTAGTCGAATTCTACCTTTTCATTCTTCTCTCCCACTTTAGCAACTCTAGAAGGGATATCTATCTCTCTGACCTTAACGCCAACTCTTAGATCTATTCCTCTCTTTTGGATGAAGAATGAAGGTTCATAGGTCATGAAAAGTTTAGGGTCGTCGAAGAGTCCCTCCAGGAAGTAAGGAACTCCACAAGGAGCATGACTTACCATTGAGGTAGACTCAAGTACCGTAACCTTCATTTCAGGGGCTAACCTTCTGATCCATGAAGCTGTAGTCATTCCTGCAGCTCCTCCTCCTATCACGAGAACTCTTTCCATAAATTCTCCTTAAGAAACACCTTTATAACTATCACTGGAAAATTTATCTCATGAAAGCAGAAACTAAATTCGACGAAGTATATAAGGAACTTAGTTCTATCAGGGAAAACGAGCTCTCCTTTAACGAGGCAGATACGGTCAGGTTCGTAAAGTCACAGATACAGAAGATGATATCTAATTTGTCAGCAATGGAGAAAGCGTCGCAACAGAAGGAATGGGACGAGCTTTTAGGAAATTTTCTTCAACTACTTGAGAAAATAAATCTCATCAACGTATATCTCATGCAACCTACCTCCCTTTCAATGTTAATGAAAGAGAGAATAGCTGACGTCGTGGAGAAGCTAATCTCCTCCATTTCATTCTCAATTTCAGAGGCAGTCCTAATGATAAAGGAGGTATCAAAGGAGATGGGGGTTGAAAATATCAATATTTCAGTTTCAGGAACTCCAGCAACTATAAATGTTAGCATAAGCATGAAAAAGGCATGAATGAGATGGAAAACCCTTACATTGACTGGGACGTTAAGTTCGAGGAAGCACTGAAGATAGATGTGCCAGAGGCTAAGTTTTCCAAGTTTTCGTTTTCCGGAATCGGAGGGAGCGGTATAGTAGGTGATATAGCTAAGATATTCTTTCCTGAAATAAATAGTCCCATAGAAGGGAATGAAACTCTCCTGGCCGTGAGTTACTCTGGCAACACGTCAGAGACAATAGAGGACGTGAAGAAGGCCATTCAAAAGGGCTCAGATGTTATAATTTTTACCTCAGGCGGGATTCTAGGCAAGTTGGCTAAGGAAAAAGGGATAAAGATCGTTACAGTGAAAGCGGGGTCTCAGACCAGATATTCTTTTCCCTACCTGATAACACCCCTCCTCAGGATTGTTTCTGAGAAGACCGGAAGCAAGTTGGACCTCAAAAAACTAGGTCAAGGAGTGAAGGAAAGGAAAGACCAAATAGCTAAAGACGGCGTTAGCTTGGCTAACTTGGTAATGGGAAAAATACCAGTTTTTTACTCCTCACGCTTCCTTGGGATAGCCAAGAGATATAAGCAGGAGATCAACGAAAACGCTAAGTATCCTGCATTCTATGGCGAGATACCTGAGGTGAACCACAACGAAGTTGAAAGCTACGTCCACGGATACAACCTTCACCCTGTAGTGATATATTCAAGTGAGATCGATAAAATTACAGCAGAAGTCTTAAATGCAACTTTAGTTAAAGGCTTTTATGATGACGACCTCATGAACGTTAGCTCCCTCATGATGATGGGAGGTATCATGTCCATAGCCATGGCGGAGGTCCTTCATGAAGTACCAGATAAACTGTATAATATACCCAAGGCCAGAGAGATGACTTCTAATTTATTTAAGCCGTCCTCGATCTTGTAAGTCATATGAGAATTTTCAATACGCTCGGCAGGTCAGTTCAGGACTTCGAACCTAGTGGGTCTTCAGTTAAAATGTACGTTTGTGGACCTACCGTTTATGACGAAGTTCACATAGGTCACGGTAGGACTTTCGTTGCATATGACTTGATGAGCAGATACTTCAAGCTCAAAGGTTATGACGTGATTAGGGTACAAAACATTACAGATATAGATGATAAGATAATAAAGAAATCCAACGAGACGGGAAAGGGTTGGGAGGAGATAGTTGACATTTACAGTAAGAGCTATCTAGAGTCCTTAGAGTCGCTCAAGGTGAAAATCGACCTCCACCCGAGGGTGTCCCAGCATATAAGAGACATAATTGACTTCGTGAGCAGACTTATAGAAAAGGGTAAAGCATACGTCGCAGAGAGCGGAAGCGTATATTTTGACGTGGACAGCTACGATAAATACGGAGAGCTTTCAAACACAGCGAAGAACCTTTGGAACCAGGGAGAGGAAACGATAAAGGAGAAGAAACACTCTTACGACTTCGCATTGTGGAAGGCTTCTAAACCAAACGAGCCTTTCTGGGAATCCCCGTGGGGAAAGGGAAGACCTGGGTGGCACATCGAGTGTTCTACCATGTCTACTAGATACTTGGGAGAGACCTTCGACATCCATGGAGGAGGAATGGATCTGATATTCCCACATCATGAGAACGAGAGAGCACAGACCGAATCCCTCACGGGACACCCTTGGGTAAAGTATTGGGTGCATACAGCTTTCATAACCATAAAGAAGGAGAAAATGTCCAAGTCCTTAGGTAACATTATACCCCTTAAAGAAGCTTTGAAGGAATGGGGATCCTCCACACTTAGACTCTGGTTCCTCTCATCTCACTACAGAAGCAACGTGGACTTCAGCGATGAAAGCATGGAACAAGCTAAGAACTCTATTGAGAGGTTCCGCAATGCCTTAGCAATACTGAGGTCTGTGCTAAGGGAAGGAAACAAGTTCTACTCCTCCGATAAAGGGATTAACACCTTTCAAAAAATATTGTCGCTTAGGCAGAAGTTCTATCTCTCCATGGATGATGACTTCGATACTCCCTCAGCATTAGCCTCAATCCACGACCTCTCTTCCTTAATATTTACGGAGATACAAAATGAGCGAGATTTCCTCAGTGCTACGCTTGCAATGGACTTGATGCGGGATTTCAACCAGGTCTTCGGAGTCCTTGACGACGAGTTGGGGTCACAAGGTAAATATACGGCTACATTAGTAGAGAATATACTAGAGGTTAGGAAGGTCTTAAGGGAAAAGAGGATGTATGAAGCGTCAGACCTGATAAGGGACGCTCTAGCTAAATCTGGGATTAAAATAATGGACTCAAAAGAAGGATCTACTTGGAGGTTAGAATAAAGACATTGCAACGTAGAGGGAAAAAAGGCGCTAATCTCTATAGGCAGGATCAGGTTCTAGGTAAAGGACTAGGGGAGATCGTTCCTTTCAACTCTCTATCTATCCGTTCCTTTCAACTCTCTATCCAGAATAAATATGGGGGTCTCCTCCTTCCTTGCGTACCTCTCAATCATCTCGATAGTTGACGGCGTGGTCTCTAAACTCCTTATTTCTTCTAGAGAGAAGAACTTCGAGTCCTTTGCATCGGAGGACGCTTCAAGCTTTCCTCCTATTACCTTGCACGAGAAGTCGAAAATGACGTAATGGAAACCCTCCTTTATTATCTGGACCAAAGCTACTACCTTTTCTGGTTTAACTTGTAAGCCGGTCTCCTCCATGATCTCTCTCTTCAATGCTTCCTGGACAGTTTCGCCATACTCTACCTTTCCGCCAGGTATTGCCCAAGTCCCAGCATTTGGGGGTTTGCTCCTCTTTACAAGCAGGAATTTTCCGTCCTCACTTATCAGTCCTCCTACTGCAACGAGTGGTCTGTCCATAAGCATATGGATAAAAATTAATATTTTGTACCTTACGGTTTCCACTGATGAAAGGTTTACTCTTAGCTTTTATCGCATTACTATTGGTTGGCGAATTGGCGCTACCATCCTTGGCTTTAGTTAGTTCTTATCAGCCTCCTGACGTGGGCAAAGTGGCTAACTCCCTGACTTTAGCCTCTTCCATGAGTTATATAGTCAAGCAGATTAACGCTACGATAACAGAGACAATCAAAAATACATCTAGCTCCACAAAGGGCAACACAACTAAGAGCAACGCAACAAGTTCTAGTGTGATTACTAAAAAAGTAAATGCTACATATCTTGTAAACTATTCTGTAATTAAATATGACCCCTACGGAAATCTTACCGTGGGAATATCGGGAAATTACACATCTCAGAATATTTCCTTTTACAAGGGAAACTTCACTGTTGATCCT
>DAHF01000085.1 GCA_002495845.1 Sulfolobus sp. UBA167 | reverse complement strand
CAAGGATTTTCTTTTTAATCTTGAAAAAACACTTAATAATAAAATAGATTTATTTTTATGGTGGTGATTTTGGGTCTACCGTTTAGGGAGAGGCTTTCATTCTTTTGTAAACCTTTTTTAAAAAAAGACTTTTTTTTAATTTTTGGCTATTCTAAAGTATATCCTCTTTCCTTCCCACTCCTTTTTGTGGAATGGAAAGTCCTCCCTGAAGTGGTTTCCCCTGCTCTCATCCCTCATCAAAGCAGAGTAAGCAGTAAGATAGGAAATGAGCGATGCCTTGGACTCTTCACATGAGGAGGAGGTGTCTACTCCTTTGTAATAAGAAATAGCCTTCTCCAGCTTTTCCTTGTTCCTCACTATCCCAACGTTGTTCCAGTTCACTTCCCTTAATTCGTCAATGGAAGCCTTCCTGCCTTTCCATTCTGTTAAGCTTACTACAGTCCCGTCCTCA
This sequence comes from Sulfolobus sp. UBA167, assembly GCA_002495845.1. Lineage (GTDB taxonomy): Archaea > Thermoproteota > Thermoprotei_A > Sulfolobales > Sulfolobaceae > Sulfuracidifex. The sequence goes on along the minus strand of DAHF01000085.1, from coordinate 4,026 downwards.
GGGTAGAATCCTTCCCACTCGTCTATGTAGCGATGTAAGTTCATTCCGAAGACTAGACCTTCTATGAGGGAGTTGCTCGCCAGCCTGTTAGCCCCGTGGAGCCCTGAATCGCTTACCTCACCTATCGCGTAAAGTCCCTTCAATGTCGTCTCGCCCCTCACGTTTACCCTCACTCCTCCGTCCACGAAGTGTGCGCCGGGAAAGACTTGTAACAGATCAGAAGAGGTTCTGTTATGCCTCTTTAAGAAAGATATGAGCACTGGAAACTTATCCTCCAAGCCCTTTATGCCCTTTAAGTCCATGAAGACTTTATTGCCCTTGTTGTACTGGTCATAGATGGCTCTAGAAAGCACGTCCCTTGGAGCTAGCTCTCCCCTTTTATCGTAATTGAAGGCGAACCTCTCACCTTTATCGTTCACCAGCACCGCGCCTTCCCCCCTTAACGTTTCAGTGAGCAGAAAAACTTCCCCTTCAATTGATGTAACCGTAGGGTGGAACTGTACGAACTCCATGTCCCCGAGGAGAGCCCCTGCATCAAAGGCTACAGCCATTCCGTCTCCGACGTTTGTGGACTGAGTTGAAGAAAACTTAAAGAGATAAGCGTAACCTCCGGTCGCCAAGACCACTTTGTCGTCCTCTATTGTGCTCCCCTCCGTAATGATGCCCTTGACCTCGTTGTCCTTTACCAGCAAGGCTTTGAGCCTGTCTTCCAAAATTGGGATTTTCTCCTTGTTTACCTCCTTCATCAAGAACTCATAGAACTCTCTCCCGGTCTCGTCAGTTCTGTGCGCTACTCTCCTTCTTGAGTGGCCTCCCTCAAGCCTCAGGTCTGGGTCGAACTGAAATCCCCACTTCTCTAACTCATGTATCGCTGAGGGTGCCTCCTTAGTAACGTAGTCTACAGCTCTTACGTCACACATTCCGTCTCCGACCTTCAACGTGTCCTGTGCATGTAGCTCCGGCGAATCGTCCTCCGCTAGGGACGCAGCTGCCCCTCCCTTAGCTATGTATGTAGAACCTCCAGTTATTTTCTTGGTGACGAGCCTGACGTTATACCCATTCCTCTTCAGCGATACCGCAGCGGAAAGCCCTGCCACTCCAGTTCCTACTATGACTACCATGCCCGAACATATGTTCGGACAACTTTAAGCCTTTTTATTCAAATTCATGAGATATCTCTAACATGAAAGGTTGTGTGAATCAAGATCGCAGTGAATGAAATTTCCGTTTTCAACAATTCCACCTAACACGAGATCCATGTTTCCTCCGTCACTCTACATGCCTCAATATGACCTCCTTGACCGACTTCGCCACGTTGTCCCAGGAGGAATGGATGTTGAGGAATTTGAGAAGGTTCTCCTCGTTCATCATTTCGTCGTACTTTTCCTCGTCCATGTAAATCAATCTCAAAGCGGCCTCAGCCATGGCTTTCACGTCAAACTCTGGGACAAAGATCACGCCTGAAAGGTTGGAATAGACGCTCTTTACCGTGGGTATATCGTAAGCTACAACCGGAGTGCCTAGAGCTAATGACTCCAAGACGACCAACGAGAAGCCGTCTACGTGGCTCGGATAAATCAGACATCTCGCCTTGGATACAACGTCATTAAGCTTTCCTCTGTCGACAAAACCTAGGTATTCGACCTCTATATTGTATTTTTTTATTTTATTCCAAAATATTTCCTCATTATATTTATCGAAGAACTTCCCCATGAGGACAAGCTTGGTTTTCCTTCTAGAATTTATAGCCTTCATGACCTCTGGAACCTCTCTAATCCCCTTGTCCTGGTTGAGCCTGCTCCAGAAAACTACATAGTCATCTTTACCGCTGTCCCGATATTTCAAAAGGGAACTGTCAAATGCATTGCCGGGATTTATCACCTCACCTTTTATCCCGCTCCAATATAGGGAACCTTCACTGACTGAAGCCACGAACTTAGGTGGATACCTCGAGATTAGCTTCCTGTTGATCCTCTTCGACACAAGTTCGTTGTAAAGGAATCTAGTGTGAAACCCCTTGCCAGTACGAGGATTTATACCGTAGAACTTTATCAGCCTTTTCAAGTATTCCAAGGAATTAGAGTAATACAAAGGTTCGTGTATGGTGAACCCGTAACTTCCACGCTTGGCTCCGAGATAATAGATATCGAAAGACGTGTGGTCTGGCTCGTATAGGAAGTCAACTTTCTCCACGTCGTAGTATCTGGAGAAAGCCTCTGAGGCCTTGTTTGGATTTAAAATAGACTTTTTTAGAGATAAATTGGTGTCTAAGATCGAATAAAACCCCTGATCTACTTTTATGCCTGACGACTCCAGTTCCTTTGCCTTCTCAACGAGCTTCTCTTTAGGCCATTTAAGGGATGGACTTGAGGGATAATAGACTATCTCAAATTCTTCCTTTAATCTCTTTACTACTTCATATGAATGTACCGACCCCCCGCCGGCGAAATTCGGGGCTATCAAGTTGCTGTATACTATTCCGAGCCTCATTCAACCATGTAAGGGAATCTAAAATATATAAGGAATGTCACGTCTTCATGGGCACTGAACTTTCAAACGTGTAGAAACACGTTCAAAGCTAAACTTAGGTGTCTAATTTTGCATGACTTTCGAGTAGACAAAAAATTAACTCTTTAACTTTTTAGTTAGCTAAGTATATCATGATATCCAGAATCAGAGGTCTCGCATTTACTTCTGTGGCACACTTCTTGAATGACGGAACTTTCCTCATTTTCCCGCTTTTAATAGTATATTATGAAGAAATACACGTCAGTGACGTCATCCTAGGGACTGTTGCAGTGCTTTACACGCTCCTCTCAGGTCTCCTTTCACCATTCATTGGAAACTTTGCTGATAAAACTGAAAAGGACTCGTTGCTAATCATGACTGGAATTCTCCTTGAGGGGATAGCAATGGTCTTCTTCGCCGAGTCTTTCCGCTTGTTAACGTACCCATTGATGGTATTAGGTGCAGTGCTATTAGGAATAGGGCAAGCATTTTACCACCCGATAGGGGGGAGCATCCTATCTAACTTGTTCGGGAAGTCCTCAGGTAGGGCTTTGGGGATAAACGGTTCTATGGGAAGCGTCGGCAGGTCCTTAATGCCCTCGCTAGTGTCCCTCCTGATCTTGTTATTCACAGCCCTTTATGGGCTGTTGATATACGGCATCATAATGATCGTCGGTGCTACCGTGATCAGACTAGGACTAGAGGGGTACAGCAAGACAACCAGACCGAGAAGACCAAAGGAGAAGTTGGAAAGGCAATTCGTGAGGTTCATAATACTCCTTGGGGTAATGGTGTTCCTCAGAAGCATGTTCATCACAGGAATTACGACGTTCACGGGAAAGTACGTGTTCTCGATTTATCACTCAGCCTTCTTAGCTGGAATATTTCTTACGATAGGGTTCATAGGCTCCATCTTCGGCCAACCGTTTTTCGGTTTCCTCACTGAAAAGAAGGGGGGCAAATTTTCGTTCATAATCTCCAGCATAACGACTTTGCTGTTCTTCTTGGCTTTCCTTTTTGTTAAGCAGTTCTATTTGTCAGCGATAGTGTACACCCTCTTCACCTTCTCGGCCTTCAGCTCTTTCCCAGTACTTTTAGGATATGTATCACAAGTGTTCCCTAAGACCTTCGTCACCGTAGCTAACTCTTATGTGTGGGGCATAGGGGTCACAGTGGGAGGTGCCTTGGGAAACGCAGTAGTCACATTGCTCCTCGCTTATGATGTGCCTCTATTGACCTCTTTCATATTGCTGATGGCTATGGCTTTCCTTTCCCTGCTGATGACTCCTCTTCTTCCAGAGAAGGTTTCGTAAAGTTGAAGCATGATTTTTAAGCATTTTTAATTACACCTTTCAGCTTTAGGGAAAGCCACGGCAACTCTACGGTTTAAGCATGAGAGATGACAGAGGACGTCTTCAATAGGACGGATAAGATAATATGGCTGAACTACTAACCTTGCGGGGCATCCTCACCTCGCGATTTTCCTTCTCTGAGCAATTTCGATACCCACAGCGGAGG
>DAHF01000128.1 GCA_002495845.1 Sulfolobus sp. UBA167 | reverse complement strand
TCAAGAGTAGGTTTATCCCGTATTCCGTGGCTCCAGTCCACGCCGCAGACAGGAAGTATATTAGGTTAGTGTAGAATGCACACGTAGACGCTAGCTTGGTCAGCATCCCGCTTAAGAATAACACTCCGAAGGATATCTCTCCTATGATCACCAGCTCACCAGTCAGGACTGGGTTGGGGAATGCAACAGAGTAGAGGAACCCCTTTATCGGAGACCCCTCCGCGAAGTACTGTATCGTGAAACCAACGTATTTTGTGGACGAAGGATCGAGGAATCCTGGGTTGAGGAGCTTATCTAAGACCCCAGCCACTATCCATATAGACCCTGCGATCAGCCTGAACATCACGTCCCAATAGGAGCTCTGCCTGGCTTCAACCACTTATCATCACCTCATATCTCTCAGCCAACCTCTTCGATATCCTCATGACATAGTACGCAGAGACCCCCAAGATTAGTGCCCCTGCAAACACAGTGGAACCCAGGGCAAGGGCTTGAATTATTCCCCCAGTCCAAGCACCCAGGACGAAAGTACCGTACTTCCACGCTACCCCCTTTGTGAGAGGTAGTGCGCCCGATGCTAAGTACAGCAGCGAGTTCATCGCTGTTGGCGTCAGACAACATATGCCAGCTATGGTACCGATCGACGGTACTGAGGCTGTCAGAAATCCCCCTGCAGTGGAGGTGGCGGAGAGCCTGAACGACTTAGGTATCGGGAAGGAATACAAGTTTGTGGAGACATAGATCAGGGAAATAACGTAATACGAGAGGATGAGGGAGACCGTCAGAACAGCGTCAACAGCGATCCCAATCAACATCATTGAAGGCTCGATAACTAGGTAAAACCATCCAAGCTTAGACACTGCAAATCCCGCACCCTCGTAAGTTGTCAACGTAAGTTGGACGAAGTATCTATCCACGTTGAGACCAGGGACTAAAAGGATCCCTGATGTAACCAGATAAGAGAGGTAGTACAGGGAAAAGTAGGTCGAAACTAAGGCTAAGCCTACCTTGTCCTTCAGGACAGCCTTAATCACGCTCTTAACCCTCATGGGTCCTCTCACTAGGATGAACCTACTTCCCTTCTTCTTAAGGAGAACAAACCCAACGGCTAGTGACACTGCCAAGAAGGAGAAGACGTAATCCAGGAATGGCGTGATGAAAGTAGTCTGTCCCGTGTCTGACATAGGACAATACCAAACGTTCACCACCCTAAATCCGTTAATTACCACGGGGAAAAGAACTGTCGCTTCTAAGAAAAGGAAAAAATAAAATAGAGGATTTAAGGGTTTCATGACGCTCACCTAACAGTGGAGCCCAGTAACTGGAGGTAATAGGACGTTGTTGACCAAGTAGCTCTCCGCGGAGCTGGTCATCGGGACTACGAAGGAGGGAGCAGTGCTCAGGGGGACTTGATAGGCCACGCTCATGGAGGATAGCGATATCAGCACTATCATCCCTCCTGTCTTAACGTTGCCGTGTATCACAGTGAAGGCGTATTGTCCTCCAGGGGCTATTGCTATTCCGGAAAGCCCCGGAGTTGAGGTTGAAGGCAAGTTGATGGTGTTTACCACAGAGAACGAAGACGTTGATATGACTGCTACATCGTTTGAGTCTGCGGAAGCCTCTAGGTAATAGGACCCGTTAGGGGTGAATACTCCCCTCTGTGCCACTACCGTGCTCGGCATCCTCACCATGCCCATTAGAGACAAGTCAGGGAGTGAGTAGAATCCGACGCTGTTGTTCCCTGAGAACTCTACAGCGACCATCGTGCCCTGAACGTTAGGCGACAGCATGTAAGGCTCTGACTTGGGAGAAGTGACCTTCACGTTGATCACTTGCCCATTACCTGAATTGATGAGGACTATGGAATCGTTGAGCTTCATGGGTACAAGCAAGTATTTTCCGTCTGGTGTCCATCTGACGTCACAGGGATACATCGTCTTGCCGTTTGTAGTGAAAGTGTCCTTCCATTCCACCTGAAGGGTATGCGCGTTAACTACCTCTACTACCCCTGAAGGTCCGTCGGCTATTGCTACACGGTTCATGTGGGGAGAGTATGCTACACCTATGAAGCCTATAGAATCTCCTACAGATAGGGTGTCCACTACTTTCATGTCAGTGGAATTGAAGACCTTCACTGTCCCGTTGTTAAGGGGTACGAACACGTATTGGTTGAGCGATACCGTGTCCCCGTAAGGGAGTTCCTCCCAGTAAAACACTTGGTCTGGGACGTTCACAGAGATGTTGACCACGTGCTGGAACCCGAGGAAGCTGGAAGCTGAGAAGGGATTTATAACCATCGCAATGCCCTTCTGGGTCAACGTAAGGAAGTAAAGTGACGATGACGAAGGAACAGACGAAGACGTAGATACCCCATGCGATACATGAGAAGAGCTAACCCCAGGGACGTTCAGCATCAAGTACGCCGATCCAAACCCTACTGCAAGTATCACCACGAATCCCGCTAGAAGAATTAACTTATAGTTCATAAGTTAACTAAATTAAGAAATGTATAAAAGCTTAGTCAGTTTTTAAACTCTTATTTCATTTTTTCTTAAAAAAAGGTTAAGACAAAAAAATTAGACCGTGATTACCATGTCTATCTCGTCCAATAACTTGTTGTAGAAGTCCGGAAAACAGCCTATCTTCGCTTCCTCTATCAACTTGTCCGCGAGGTTCCTCATGAAGACGCATTGGTCACATGCTTGGAGATAGATACCACGTGACCTGCTTAAGGAAGCAAGCCTCTCAGCTAGAGGGTTACCCTTCATGAGCAAATAGACGTTGTTGTCGATGAAGAACATACCTTTAACTACAGCTGAGTGTCTGTCTTCCTCCAGCTGGGGGACGATCATCTGCCCAAGGATATAGTTACCCAGGGGAGACTCCACCAAGTAAGCTATCCTCTTAGACATTCCATCACCTTCATAGTTACCTGTCTTACCATTTCGTTCACTGTTAGCCCCTTAATGGAAGAGACCCTCTCAGCCACTTTACCTTCGTCCCTTTCACCCTTGTTTACCTCCTCCATGACAGCCTCTAGGGTTATTATGAGGAGAGGGCACTGGTCCGACTTATACTTGTAACCTTGTTTAGTTTCGTATATAGAAAATTTACGTCCTTCGACTTCAAATCTCCCGATTTCCTTACCCTTTCCCTTATCTAGCCTAAATACCTGCCTTGCTAGGAAGTCAGAGGCGAAGTTCCTCTCCGTCTGACACCCACATGAGTCCATAGTTTGCTTTAAACTCAAAACTTAATAAATCTTCTTTTAAATTTCATCATACTATAATTATATAGCTAAAATAAAAATAATAGTTAATAGTTTCGTCTATTATTATAAAATATCGATAATTATGATAAATTTTTAAGTTAAGGAGGAGAGTAATCTTATTGATAAGATGTGAAGGTCAAGCTGAACCCTAAGTACATAGACGTCTTCAAGGACTTGAAGAGGAGCGCCATGGTATACGGCTTAAAGGACTTGAGGAGGATGGACTATGGTTACTCAGGAAAAGTGAGGTGGATGAACACGGAGATGAATGTCTTCGCTTCTGTGAAGGGAGACCAAGTGAAGATTACTGAAGAGAACGGGAAGTTCATGGCCATAATCGACCTAGGGGAGGAGACAAACGTGAGGGTGGAGTGTGCCTCAATTTCTTCAGTCGTATTCAAGCCAATGGAATGGAGGATAGCCAGAAACTTAGAGAAATATTCATCGTTTCTCAATAACGTCAACGTGGTGAAGAAAGAGAACAATAAGGCTAAATCGATATTTAGTGTAACCAAGGCTAAGAGGCTTGACTTGAGGGGAGTCACTTGCCCAGTCCCTGAAATAGAGACCAAGAAGGCTATACTGTCCGCGAAGCCGTTTGAGGTCATAGAGGTCCTCGTTGATAATCCCCCCGCGATCAGGTATACCCTCCCCGAGGTGGCTAGGTGCTTCAACTGCAGGTACGAGATAGAGGACGACGGGGACTACGCCACGTTCACGTTCGTCTGCGGAAGGAATGAGGGTCCTCTGAACTTCTACGACGTGAAGAACATAATAAGGGATGAGCGTGCCATAGGGAGGCTCTATGTTCACTACGACAAAGTAGTGGATGAGAAGAGAGTTGAGGTCTTCTCACCGACTCTCCTCGAGGTCGACGGTGATGCGATGATAGTGGCGTCCCCAGAGGGTAGGGGGTGGTTACTTACCGCAGTAGTTAAGGACAAGAAGATAGTAGCTGCTAGGCTCGACTACGGGGATACAAAGCTCTTCGATGAGGACGCTGTGAACATGGTAACGGGAAGCGTCGGGATTATCCATGTGTTTTACATGAGGGCTGAAAGTTGAGGGCTGAAGTTAACTTGGTGGGGCTTTGCTGTTCCGTCCCCCAGTTAATAGTCTACTCTAAAGTCAAGAAAATGAAGGAAAACGACGTCCTCGAGGTAGTTGTTGAGAGAGGATCCTCGCAGGAACAGGACGTGGTAATGGTCATAAAGAAGTTCGGAATAGACGTAGTTTACACCGATGAGGGAGACTTGAGGAGATACGTGATCGAGCTACCTAGGGCGAGACAGAAAAATCTGTCCTGAGTCTCCATACCCTAGCATACCCTAGGAGGGCTTTCCGCGTTTTCACTTCAAGTTTTCTACAGAATGCGTTTACTTCAAACCATTGGCTTCATGATCCTCGCGATGTTGAAAAGTGAACTACCCCGCCCTTGTAGG
>DAHF01000129.1:1808-3427 GCA_002495845.1 Sulfolobus sp. UBA167 | reverse complement strand
CGAGGCTTTCATTCTTTTGTAATAGCATAGTGTTTTCGTGATCATATTGGAAAAAGCTAACGATGACCAAAGTCACTTATATCTTGAGACGGAAGTGAAGAATAACTAGGATTAACGCATTCATTCCGTGCTTTTTAGCTCGTCATCCAAACAAGGTAGCACTGCAGTGAACTACCCGCCATCACGGGGCATCACAGAACGTCTCGAGGGACTTCGTGGGTGAAGGGAGGATCGAGGTCGCTCAAAGAAGGGAAATCGCAAGGTGGGGATCCCAGTAAGGGCAGAGTATTTACTTGATCTAATTATACACTTGCTGTACTATGTAAAGTATTTAAGCTACTCGCGTAATATAAACAACATGGAATTGAACCAAGAACATGAGAATGAAGAGATCTGCCCCGTGGTTTCAGCAATTGAATCTGTAGGGACTGAAGCTAGACTCCTTGTTCTCCATTACCTATTCGAAGGAGAGAGGGGTTTCAACGAACTCCTCCGTGCAACGAAGTTGAGCTCTAAGACCCTGTCGCTTACCCTCAAGTTCCTCGAGTCCAAGAACATAGTGGAGAGGGAAGTGATAAGCACGAGGCCCTTCAAGGTGATGTATAGATTGACCGAGAAAGGCTATGACTTGAAGCCCGTATTCGACGAGCTAGGGAAATGGGGAAGAAAGTGGAAAGATTCGCTCCTGTGAGAGCATGAGATTATATATCAAGTTGAAATATCTGCGAGGAGAAGTCCCTTCACAATATAACTACTACTTACAGTCCGCATTCTACAACAAGATGCCTCAAGTCTTGTCCCAAACCATTCACGACAAGGGTTTCGAACAAGGGCCTAGGAGGTTCAAGCTATTCACGTTCTCTAAGTTGATGGGCGATTTCCAGAGGAAAGATACAACGTTGGTCTTCAAGTCCGACGTGTCCCTGAGTTTTTCCTCGCCGGTTGACTTCGTAGTCATTTCCTTAGCTAAGGAGATCATGGACAAACCCCACTTCAGAGTGGGAAAAGGGGAGTTTCTAGTCGATAGTGTGAAATTGAGCGAGCCCAAGGTAGATGAAGGAGTGTTTTATACTCTCTCTCCGGTCACGGTATACAAGCACGTTCAGGGTATAAGGTACATATCCCCGTACGAGCCGGATTTCCAACACTCGATATCTTTGAACGCTGAGAGGAAGCTCATGAGCCTAAAAAGAGATAAACCGACGACTCCGCTCAGGGTAATCACCTTGGAAGCTGAGAACGTCAGCGTGTCGTACAAGAACAACACCATCTCAGCGTGGAGGGGCAAGTTCAAGCTCAGCGGTCCGCTGTCGCTGATAAAGATTGTTTATGAAGCAGGGTTGGGAAGCAAGAACAGCCAAGGTTTCGGGATGATAGAGAAAGAAGGGGTGACAGTTAGAGAGTGAGTTAAAAAACACACATGATATGAGCGGGGGAAAACGTTTACTTAGCTAAATCGAAATGTTTTGCATCTAATGAGCCGGCTTCTCATGAAATGAAGAGTGCTATGAAACTTTCTCAAATGCCCGTTTCTAGAAATCACGAAAGCTAAATCCATTTTTCATCTGCGCTTTATAGTAGATGGGGGTTCAAAGAGTGAAAAACTTCGCCTCTTTGAG
>DAHF01000129.1:1640-1790 GCA_002495845.1 Sulfolobus sp. UBA167 | reverse complement strand
ACTTGATTTCGATTATAGTAAATAAAGAATTTAGTTGAAAAAGGAGAGAGAAGATCTTTAGGTGAAAAGAAAAATGATAACATTCACAGCACCTATGTGGGTTGGTCTCCTCATAGGTTTCATCATAGGAGGTGCAGCGGAAGCTTGGGG
>DAHF01000129.1:0-1557 GCA_002495845.1 Sulfolobus sp. UBA167 | reverse complement strand
GTGGGTTTTCATTGGTCTCCTAAGCCCCTTTACATCATAGGGGTCGGTCTAGGGGGCATCCTCTTCGGCGCTGGGCTGGCGATTTCAGGATATTTCCCAGGCTCTATATGGATGGCGCTCGGAGAAGGGAGGAGGGACGCGATATATGCCGTCCTAGGTGCAATCTTAGGTGCAGCGACTTGGACTATCATGTATCAGACTCCTGTTGGTTATTGGTTAATCCACACAGCTAACTTAGGTAGCATCGTGATAGGGGGAGAGAAAGTATCAACTTACGTGATTCAACCTTTCGCCGGGTTGACCAAGATCGACCTCTTTCTGATTTCTCTGGTTTACGCAGCTGTGCTCTTCACCATAGCATATTACATGCCTAGGTATAAAGGAGGAGCGAGGTCATGCATTAGAGCAAACGTGGAAAAGAGAATGACCTCGTTTGAAGTCCAGAAGCACATGGACACAGCTGAGTACTTGACAGACGGAGGTTTACCTTACAGCGAGAAGAGCGTTGCAAAGAAGGTTAACGAATACTACGCAACTGAGGACAACGTAACTAGGTGGTTCATGATATCCGTTGCTGGAATAGTTGGACTCACTGTAGTCTTAGAGATGTTCCTGCATCAGATATTTGGAGAGAGTACAACCATGTCTTGGCTTGCGGGACAGCTATTCCTTCCTGACTACAAGTACAGCGAGATCGTGTTCAAGGGAATAGGATGGGAGCCTTTCAGCGATATAGGAACTCTCATGGGGGCGTTCTTCGCCTCAATATTCATAACTAGGAGGTTCACGTCATTCAGAAACATCATACCGCCCAGCTGGGCAGCTAGGTTCGGAAATAACCAGGCTTTGAGGTTTGCGGGATCCTTCGGAGGTGCGTACTTGATGTTGCTAGGTGCTAGAATGGCAGGAGGATGTGCTTCCGGGCACATACTCAGCGGGGGAATACAGATGGCGCTCAGTGGCTGGGAGTTCGCCTTCGCGGTCTTCGCAGCCATGTTATTGGTGGCACACTTCCTATATAGGTGATGAAAATGGCGATTTCTCAGGAAAGATTGGAGAGCATGGACAGAGCTTTCAAGGTCATATTCGTGGTAGCTTTCATACTACAGATAGCGATAGCTGCATGGGTAACCGACGATTCAGCTACGACTCCTCTGACGGGGTCTCAGGTAGCCACTGTGGGAGTAATTACGGTGCTACTGCTAGTGATTGCAGCTGTAGTTTACAGCCAGTTCCCAGAATCGAAGTTGGGAAAACCTAAGTGAAAGAGGAAAGTTACAATTTTTTCTTCCCTTCTTATTTTTAATTTGGTCTCATTTTATTGTTTTTTCTTTTGAAAATATTTCTTGCCTAATTCTAGACTTTCCTTTTTCCCTTTTCTTCAAATAGAGACACTCTCCTTCTCATTATCGTCTTATAAAAAAATAGAGGTTCAAGGGAGCGGAAAACTTCGCCTCTTTGAGGCTGAGATCGATAGCCCCATTTGTAAAAAAGTTTTTAGTAAAGAACAAGATGATGTAATCCAATGCCTATCGTAGGGTTTCGCTTTCGTGCTTA
>DAHF01000096.1:3075-3580 GCA_002495845.1 Sulfolobus sp. UBA167 | reverse complement strand
TCGTGAAAGGAGAAAAACATAATATAGACAAGGGCATTTTAGTATCATGAACGAAAGAGTAAAATTGTTAATCTTCTTGTCGGTATTTCTCTTGAGTGTTCAATTCATAGACGGTATGTGGNNTAAATCTATTTGTCCAGCTACCGCCAAACATTGGACCAATGCCTATGATGGCTATGATGTATTACGGTCCAGTATTCATGCTACACATGGTTACTGGGTTCATTTTAGTATTAGTTGCATTTGGATTAGTAATTTTAAGTTTTTCCAACCCAACAACGTTGCTACTTTCCATTGTTGCGCTCCTTTCAATAATTGTTGCGGGAATTAATGGAATGTTGTTCATGTTCTCTGGATTTTCAAATAATCTTTACTCATTTATCATGTCTCTAGGATTTCTATTTGCCATAGTTTCTTACTTTGCAATTATCATGATCAGCTCCCGCGAATCAGGTTCCCATCTGTGAACTACCCTTCCCGGTAGATTCAAAATCATTTTACAAAT
>DAHF01000096.1:0-3019 GCA_002495845.1 Sulfolobus sp. UBA167 | reverse complement strand
ATCAAGTAATCGATGTAAATAAAATAGATTTTATCATTCATATCAAACCATTTTCTAATATTGCAATAATATTTCTCAGTAAGTCTTTAAGAAATATGGGAAAAAGATCTAATAAAACGCTTGGAAAGTTCTAAAAATTTTTGTTGAATCATTTCACTAATTTCACTAAATTCTCTTGAGTTGCTATTAACAGACGAAAATTATTTTACTAATCAGATTTTGGGTCTGCCGTAAAGGGGAGGCTTTCATTCTATTGCAGTTTCTGTCACTACTTATCTATCGTAAAAAATTCTGAGGCTTTCCCAATGTTTCATCCGGTAATGTCTTCATCTCTTATCCAAGTAGTATTTCACAGTTTTCCTCAGCGCTCTCCTCAATATCTCCTCTAAGGTAGGAGCTGAGATCCCTAACTTGTCTGCTAGCTGTGTGAGGGTTATCCTCCTGTCTTGATCGAAGTACCCAAGCTTGTAAGCTAGCGTTAAAATCTCAATTTGCCTCTTAGTCAACTCCGCGCCTGATACTTCCGACACGCTTAGGACTTCCACCTTCATTCCTGCTTCAGTGAGAGCGGAAAGGAACGCCTTTAAGGAGGCGTGGTTTGCTACCAACAAGGTGTAGAGTAACGTCATTTCCTTAACCACTTTTATCCTCTCCACGACAACGTCAGATGAGTAAAGTACCTTGCATGCCGCACACCCATTAGTCCTAATCCACACCTTGTTGTCGGTCAGCCTCAGGGCTTTGACGCTCTTTTCCCTCAGCTTCGTCACATCCTTCACTCCCCTCTCGAAAGAGACTATATGGTCGGTAGTTTGCTCCCTCAATTTCACGTTTTCTACAGTTGCATTCAATCCTGTCTGGGATATAATCCTCATAACCTCGCAGGGGTGGTTTTCGACCAATACTGTGACTTCAAAAGGTGTCTTATACATCACGCATTATCTCTATTGCTGTTTCGTCCCTCTAATAACTTTTCTAAGTACTCCTTCAGAGCTACAGCGTTGTTGTAAGGTGACTTAGTACCGTAAACCAAGGTCACGTTGGTGTCCTTCTTGATCAACTGCACTAATACCTCAACTTTAGGGTTTCTCTTGAGCTCCTCAAAGTATTTCTCCTTGAACTCCTCCCACTTGCTTGAGTCATGGTTGTACCACCTCCTCAACTCATCGCTCGGGGCTACGTCCTTGAGCCACACGTCTATCTTATCCTTTGCGACTCCCCTTGGCCACAGCCTATCTACAAGTGCTCTAACGCCATCATCCTTCTCCACGGGGTCGTAGGCCCTCTTCACCTTTATCATGATAAACAAATCTCATTTTGCTGAATTTAAAAAGAGATGTCCTAACAAGTTAGGGATGGGAAAAAAGGTTTTTCAAGCAGTTTCTATCCTAATTGGACTGTTTGTTAAGTGCTGGAGCCCTATGTGCGTGAGCAATGTAGGGAGATTTTTCCTCGTCTCATGACATATTGGACATCCATAAAGGATATCTCTCGCTAGGGATGGAAAGGTATGGCTGGTATCAAGCCTATGGAAACAAGGTAAGTGTCAACTACTAGGATGGAGAGCATGAACGCTGAGACAGCCTTGTCCGTCCTCGAGAAAGGAGTCTCTTCAACGTAAGTCCTGCTCTTATATGCCATGAAACCCCTCGTCTCGGCTGAAATGCTGACGGTCTTCGCTTTCCTGAACTCATAGATCAAGAGTGGCACCACGGACTCGAATTCAGCCCTCAGAACGTGAAATAACTTGAATGCCTTTCCCTTCCCCGTACCCTTCATAAGCTGGAGCTTAAATACGGTCTCAGCGGTGTCGAACATCCTGGGAAGTGAGACCAGTCCCACGGTCACGGCGAACGTTATAGGCATTGGAACCTTCATCCTGTGAAAGGAACTGATTATCTTCGACGGAGTCGTGGTCTGGAATATCAGGACTGAGTACATCAGCATAGACCAGACCCTCATGCTCACCTGAAAGGAGTAAATCAACGCTTGGAGGGTCAGGTCTGGCACGAAGCCCATGTACACGAAGTAAGATGGAAACTTCCATATGACTGTCAGATGATCCCCGAATATCTCGTGGAGCACTACAGGGGACACAAAGTATGACGAGTCCAGCACTGTACTCACCATCTGAAGTGCGGAAAAGGAGATTATCAGCCTCACCCTCCTCAAACGGTAGTAGAAGTACCTAGATGCGGTTCCTATAGCAAAGTCGACCCACCACACTGACTCCGCGCAAACCACTGTGACGATCAAGGCTATCAACAGCTTTGTGAGCGGGTGGATCGAGTGATAAGGCGTCCTCTCTTCCACGTAGCTCGTGAGCTTCTGGAACCCCCTGAAGCCGAGGACCTTGAAGAGTATGTAGAAAGGTGATATGGAGGAAGCTATTACCAAGGCCCAGCTCTCGACCTCATGGATCGTCTCTCACACCCCATTCTTTGATTACCTCCTCGCGTGATGCACGCCTCAGCCCTCCGTCCTCCATCACGTACACCTCGTCGGCGTAATAGTAAACGAAGAGCGGGTCATGTGTAACCACGAGGAAGCAAGCGTCAATGTCCCTGAGCTCCTCCCCGAGCATCTCCCTGTTATACCAGTCCTGTCCAGTAGTAGGCTCGTCCAGTAGGAACACCTTCACCCCNNCCCCCGTGGCGAGAAGCGACGAGATCGCCACCCTCCTCTTCTGTCCAACCGAGAGGAGGAAAGGATCCTCGTCCCCTGGCAAGGCGAACCTCTTCAAGAGTTCCTCTACCTTCTCCGCATCGTATTTCCCCCTTAGCTTCATGGGATGAGATACTTCCTCCCTCACCGTCCTCTTAGTGAACATCAGATCTACTTCCTGGGGAAGGTAAGCTATCACCTCTCCCCTCTCCTCGATTGGAAGGCGTGACAAGTCCCTTCCGCCGACCTCGATTCTCCCAGAGAACTTCAGCCTAGATGGCAGGAAGCCAGATATCGCCTTCAGGAGCGTGGACTTACCGCTCCCGTTGTTGCCCATGCGGGCCGTCACGCCCCT
>DAHF01000064.1:330-10746 GCA_002495845.1 Sulfolobus sp. UBA167 | reverse complement strand
TCAGTGTATTTATCTGCAAAAGACACATAATCCCAAGTCTTTTCATCCATTATTTCTCCTGCAGTAGCAGCAAATTCAACTCTAGGCATTTTTATTCCTATTTTTATCAAAAGTCGTAGAAGAGTTGGAGAAGTAAAGAAAAGTTTTGGATTTGTTTCATCTATTATTTTAGGTATACGATCTTTAGGGTAATCTGGAGCACCTTCCATAAATACTAATGTCCCGCCGTGAAGTAGTGTTGCGTACATTATTCTTGAGAAAGTTATCCATCCTACATCTGCAGTAGTAAAAACTACATCGCCTTCCTTAAGTGAAAACATTATATCAAATACAGTATAATCCCCAACCATCCAAGCCCCGTGAGGTAAAACGATCCCTTTTGGTCTGCCAGTAGTTCCAGAAGTATACATTACTTTTAACGGCTCATTACTTTCAATCTCCTCGTAATTGCTGTACTCGTTATTGTAATCAAATTCTTTGCCTCTATTGAATACTATATTTCCATCTAGATATAATGGAATTTCCTTACCTCTTCTGTAAGTTTTATCAGCTTTAATTATAACCTTAGGTTTAAAATCATCTATTCTAGATTTCACTGCATCATAACCTAATCCTGCAAATATCAATGTGTATATTGCACCAATTCTGGCACACGCTAAAATAGAAGCTATAGTTTCTATCATATTAGGCATGTAGATTGCTACTCTATCTCCTTTCCTTACTCCTAAGTCCCTTAATTTCCCTGCAATAAGTCTAGATAGTTTATCCAAATCTTGATATGAAATCTCTCTTACCTCATTTTCGCTATACCATATTAATGCCTTTCCGGAATGGTTTAACGAATTCATTGCTATATTAGTTTTCCCTCCAATAAACCATTTATTTTCCAAAGTTTTATCCCATTTTCTAAACCAGACGAGAGAAAACGCAAAAGGATCCCAATATTTTTCTGGACTTTCTAAGGCTAATTCATATGCTGTTTTATAGTCCATAGATTATCTTCTCTATTCTAGATAAAAAGTTTCTTAATTTAATTAGGAAAGTGACTGATAACACGCATAATTATCACTAGGAAAAATGCTTTGAACAGATCTTCCGTATCTTACACTCTTTAGTTACTAATTATTGCTTATAACTGTATTAAGTAAAGAAACTAAACGATAATGTAAACTGGTTCTTAAGTTTAAAAGTATAAGATGCAGTTTCTTAATATAGGTAATTTCTAGGATTATGTAAAGTTAATAAACATATTTTGAAATTAATGATATTTAACTTTTTTGTTGATTTTTATGATTTCCGCATTATGGATTATACTAAGTTAAAAGTGATATAATAATTGAAACAAAGATTAAGTTTTGATTAAATGGTATGAAGTAGTTGATGTTGTAATTAATTTTTTATACATTTTAAGCGTAAAGTAATACGGGTTATTAAAATGAATAGAAAATTAAGGAGAGCTTTAACTAAAACTTCGGTAGCGATAATAATAGCAATTTTAGTAATAGCAATAGGTGGTGCAATAGGATATTATATTACGACTCTTAATTCAAAACTTACAATAAATTATTATGATGATCTTGCACCTTCTGAAGCGAAAGTCTTTGATTGTGTTATAATTCCAGAGTTCGAGGAAATGTATCCAAATATTTCAGTTCATCTTACAGTAGAGTGTGCTTCAGATATGGTGAGTACTATAGAATCTTTAGTAAAAGGAAACGATGTCGGACCTACAGTAATAGCTGAGGACAATATGGTTATAGGAGAATTATTGTGCGCTGGAGACTTGATGAATTTAACTCCTTATGAGTCGATTATATCTCCTCCTACCATGATATCTTCAATGGCTAATTTAATGAAGTACGAAGAAACAGTATACCATGGTATATACTTCATACCGTTTAGAGGAAACATTCCGTTAGTGTGGTATAATAAAACTGTATTCGAAAAACTAAACTTACCTTTACCACAGAATTGGAGTCAATTAATGTATGAAGCTAAAGTAATATATCAGAAAACTGGAGTTGAGCCTATAATGTTCCAAGGACATGGTGGTGCAAGTACGGCCACTGAGTTATATCAATGGATGGTTCAAGCTGGAGGAAACCCATTCGTTTTCAATGATAGTGGAGATATAGAAGCATTTACTTATTTAGATGAATTATCTGCCTATTTTGCACCAAACTATATTCATGGATATTGGGGTAGTTATAAGGGATTAGTTAGTAATGAGTATTACATCTTAGACTATCAATGGCCTTACATATACTCAACCATGAAGAGCGAAGGGATCAATGTGAGCGGGATAGGGTTCTACCCTGGTCCTACTGGACCAGTTAACAACGACCACTTAGTAGGAGGTGACGTACTAGCAATACCGAAAGGAGCTACCCACATTCACTCCTTATTGCTCTTCATAAAGTTCCTTCTGTCATATAACGTCCAGAGGGACATAATCATGATGCTGGGAGAGCCAGCAGTGAACTCACAAGCGTACAACAACCTCCCGTCTAACGTCTCCTCCCTCTTCAAGGCAGAGGAGAACGCATTTCAGACTGCATTCTTTAGGGAGCCCGTGCCGTGGATAAGTGAGTGGAATGACATAGCAGATTCGGCGTTCGTGAAGATAGTAGAAGACCACGCTCCGGCATCTCAGATACCTTCTATACTAAGCAGTGCTAATCAGGAAATGTACACATACTTGTTAACAAATTATAACTCAACCGTAGCACAGGAGTATGAGCAGGGTTACTTTGCACCCTTATATGGGTGAAGTGACTTGAAATTAAGATACATCCTTTTTGTCCTACCCTCCTTGATATACGTGTTGGCATTCGCCTTCTATCCTTCTGCTAGGGCTGTATATCTTAGCTTCTTTACTTCTCAAGGGAAGTTTACCCTAGATAATTACAAGGAACTCCTTTACTTCAACTTGTACGGTACAATTGAGAATACTGTGATTTTGACAGTTGGAGCTCTCATGCTTCAGCTCCTTTTGGCCTTAGGAGTATCCTCCATACTTGTGAGAGAGTTCAGGGGTAAGAGAGTACTCTCTACCATTTCCATAATTCCCATGGGCGTTGCAACAGTAGTAGCAGCAATAACTTTCTCCTTTATATTCCAGACTTCTGGGGGCTACGCAAACACTCTTCTGCACTACTTCGGGCTGAGTGGGATAAACTGGTACTTCAACCGCTATTTGTCCCTCTTTATAGTTATGATAGCAGATTCGTGGAAGAACACTCCCATAATGACCTTGATAATCCTAGCGGGGATGTATTCCATTCCTAGGGATCTCTATTACGCGGCTGCCCTTGACGGTGCAGGTCCAATTAAGAGGTTCGTTCATATCACTCTTCCTAACCTCAAGAAGTTCATCGCCATAGCCCTGATAATAAGGGGAGTCAGCGAGTTCAACATTTTTGCCCTTCCGTTGATCCTCATAGGATATTCCCCTTCAATTCTTACTACGTTAGCTTACAGCTTGTACTCTACTACAACTGAGAACTTGGCCTCAGCCGCTGCGGTCGTCATCCTGGTGTTCGTGTCAGTGCTAATAGCCTTGAACATAAAGTTAGGAGGAAAGAGGTGATCTGATGAGAAACTTGTTAGTTTACGTCGGTGCAATTATCTTCACCTTGTACTTTCTAATACCGCTTTATATACTGGTTCTGATAGCGTTTAGCCCGGCTAAGTTCACTTTAGAGTCCCTTTATCCGCCGTTGTACTTCAAGGGATTCACGTTAAGTAATTTGGTTTACGCCTTCACGCAATATAACTTCATTCATCCTTTCCTGAAGAGCTTCTTCGTAGCGTCGCTCGTAGGGATAATCGCTATACTTCTTGGGATTCCTGCAGGTTACGGACTGAGCAAGTTACCAGGCAAGCTAGCTTACGCTTTCATCGTAGTTCTATTGATAACTAACATGGTTCCAGGTCTAGTAGTTGCAATTCCCATCAGCGTGGAGTTCATTAAGCTGCATCTCTTCGACTCCATCCCCGGACTTGCCCTAGTCCAAGAGCTTGTAACCCTTCCATTAGCTGTCTTCATACTTCAGGGAACGTTCTCAGCAGTACCTAAAGAAGTTGAATATCAAGCGAGGATAGACGGAGCTTCGACTTTGAGCTACTTGAGCAACGTGTTGATTCCCGTAGCACTCCCGGGCATAGTCGCTGCCTTTCTCATCTCCTGGATGTTCTCTTGGGACGAGTTTACGTACGCCGTGTTGCTTTCCCCTATACATCCTACCCTTCCAGTAGAAATATACTTCAACATTGAGAGAGGTAACGAGCTGGCCGCAGTTGCCTTCTCCTTGGTCTTCACGATCCCCGTGATAGTACTTACGTTGATATTGCAGAAATATCTGAAAGGCGAATATTTAGCAGGGGGTGTAAAGTATTGAATGACAAAAACTCATTCAATCAAGGTGATCATTTATGATCGAATTGAAAGAATTAGTTAAAAGGTACGGACAGAAGCTAGTGCTAAACGGAATAAGCGAGAAAATAGAGACAGGAGAGTTCTTCGTGATACTTGGACCAAGCGGTGCGGGGAAGTCCACGATGTTGAAAGTGATAGCAGGAATAGAGGAACTGGACTCTGGTTCCATAGTTGTAGACGGAAAGGACATAACCAGATTGCCTCCCGAAAAGAGAAACTTGGCTATGGTCTTCCAAAACTACGCTCTCTATCCAAACATGACAGTCTTCGACAACATAGCTTTCCCGCTCAAGATGAAGGGAATGGGAAAGGACAAAATAAAGGAAAGAGTGGAGAGGGTTGCAAAGCTATTGGGCATTCAGGAATTGTTGAAGAGCAATGTCACAAGGATAAGCGGAGGGCAACAGCAGAGGGTAGCCATTGCTAGGGCAATAGTTAGGGAACCTTCATTCTACCTCCTGGATGAGCCATTATCTAACTTGGATGCCAGAACTAGGTTCAAGGCTAGAGGTGAACTCAAGAGGATACAGAAGGAGCTTGGTGGCACATTCGTATACGTGACGCACGACCAGAAGGAAGCCATGAGCTTAGCTGACAGGATAGCTGTCCTTCATGAGGGTAAGTTTGAGCAGGTCGGAGTTCCAATGGAGCTTTACGAATACCCTAAGACGAAATGGGTCGGAGAGTTCATAGGCGATTTTCCGATGAATTTTGTATCAGGAGAGTGGTTAGGAGTCCAAGGCGTGGAGATCGGATTCAGACCTGAGTGGGTTAAGTTGGATAGAAGCGATTTCAAAGGGACTGTCAACTCTATGGAGTCTGTAGGCGAAAGCACTTATCTTTTCCTGGACGTTAAAGACGTGAAGGTAATAGTGAAAGGAAGCGGACATTTCGACGTTGGAGATGAGGTGACATTCAGCATTGAGAAGTACAGGAGGTTCAAGGACGGCTTTCTGATAGATCAGAAGTAATAGACGACTAGAAAAAGTAAAACTATATCTATTTTTTATTTCTATTACATTTTCATTAGATAAGTAGAAAAGAGAAACAAAAACTTTTTCCCTAAGCTGTCTTTCAAGGTGCTTAGGACTATATTTTATTTTTTCCTAGACTTATTCCTGCATTTTAGAGTACAAAAAATGTAGAAGAATAACCGTTCTTAAAAAGGCGTTATAAAACATGAGTCTTAAGTCATGAAATTATTATAGATTTAATGATAAAAAAGATAGAAAACGTGTTGACTTAAGTCTTGGAACGCTTATATCCCTCAATCTTAAAGTCACTTCTCTCGTCTACTATATCATCTGAGATGTCCTCTAGTTCCCTACCTTCAACCTTAATCTTTCCGTATAACGTGAATAATGCTATGAAGAAAGCTACGAAGTTGATCACCCCATAAACTAGGAGGAGACCATGCGTTCCGTAGGCTGTAGAGATCAGAGAACCGCCGAAGATTCCTATGATTCCAGCTATCCTGATCGCAAGTATTCCCATTCCTTGTGCTGTTCCTCTGATCTTAGTAGGGAATATCTCAGTGCTCAAGGAATAGATCACGGGTAAATAGAAGGAAGCGAAAATCCCTGCTATAGCCAAGAGAACTATCAAGTAATAAGCAAAGGATGGCTTAGCGATGAAAGACATGAAGATCAGGGAAGCACCTGTCACTGCTGAGCCCAGCAAGAGCATCTTAATCCTTCCTACTCTATCATAAAGAGGGTAGGCTAAGACTGCTCCGAGGGATTGGCTCCCAAGGAAAGCTAAGCCTGAGAACACTAACACCAAGCTGGAAGGTATCTTCAATGCAGAAAGTATGATCGGGTTTAGAGCTACTAACCCTGAGAGGGGAAGGTTCAAGAGCATGTTGATCGCGAATATTGATATCAAAAGAGGAAGGAATATTCTGAACAGCTTCATGTCCTTCATCTCTTGTTCCCTCTTCGTGAACTGTGAAATATCAGGTTCTAATCCCATCTCCTCCATCGAGGCTTTAGCTTTGCCCTCCATGCCTTTTGTTGCATACCATCTCGGCGATTCTGGAAGCTTCCTCCTCAATATCAGAGCTATTATAGGAGGCACTGCCCCAGTGAGAAAAAGCAACCTCCACTGGAGTAGACCAAATGGAAGCAACGCAGTAGCCACGAAGTAAGATATCATTCCACCCAAGCTGAACACTATGAGGAACTTTATGAGGTACCTCCCTCTCTGTTCTTTCGAGGAATACTCAGACAACATAGTCAAGGCAGGAGGATAATCAGCACCTATTCCAAAACCTACTAAGAGCCTTAGCGCTATTAGTTCTGCATAGTTTGTTGACGCTGAGATAAGAATCTCAGAAATGATGAAGATGAGGAGGGTTATCACGAACGTCTTTTTCCTTCCTATTCTGTCGGAGATCAGACCGAAGCTGAACGCGCCTACTGCTCCTCCTATGAATGTTGAAGCCCCAAAGAGCCCGAACTGAGCGCTCGTCAGTTGGAGGCTCTTTATGAGCGTCAATGAACCTCCTCCTACGATAGCTGTGTCATAGAGGTCTGTGAACCCTCCCAAAGCTACTGATAGGAAGAGTATCCTCATGAATCTTTCGTATTTTTGAACGTCCTGGATTGATACCATGGTAGAGGGATAAAAGATAAAAAATAAAAAAGCGTTTCTTCCTAGGATTGCTAAATTAATCTATAGAGAGTTAGAAGAACTTGTACATATGTTGAGAACTCTAGAACATAAAAAGCTAAAGTGAAGGTGAAAGGTTTCACAACAATTGATAAGCGAAGTACGGTATCTGAAATACCACTACTCAAAATTTTTATTTCTTTTTTTTTACGTGTATAATATATGTATGTATGTATATTCTTCATGTACACGTAAAAATATCTACACTCTAAGTTCACGTCACAATGGTTTAACGTTCACTTTGTTATTCCTTCATTAAGGCAATGTGAAAGCGTTCTTCTCTTAAGGTATAATGGTTCCATCCTATACCGTTGCTTTTTCGTCTCACATTACTTTCAATTTTCACATCTTCGCCTCTTTTCTCGCTCTGGGAGCTTCCGTGAACTACCCCGCCTTACGGACATCACATCGCGATTTTCCTTCTCTGAACCTCTATATCCACGAGGTTCATTCGAACCGTTCTTGATGCCCGTGTCGGAGGGTTAGCCTTATAGCGTAAGTTCTCCCAGCCCCGTGCTGATTCAGCTAATCCTTTACCCAGAATTTCTATTTAGTATAAAAACTATAAGAACTATTCCCCAAAAAAGGAGGACTTTCACTACCTTAACCCCCTTTAGTTTAAAATGTAGAAACGTAATGTTTTTTAATCTAGAGAGCTAATTTCAACAAATGGGAGTAGAGGACGTTATAGGGAGACTCATGAAGGCTTTAGCTGAGGCATCAAAGGAAGAACCTTACTTGGGCATTTCCCAGAAAGTAGATACTTCCGACTCGACCCCTGTCTACGAAGACGGGGACATGGGGGAATGTGACCCCTTGAGCGATTTCGCTTACCTTGATACTTCCTCCCGTGTAATACAAGTTAAAGGAGCCAACATATTCATGGCTTCCTTGTACGGAAACGACAATGGGACGCACGTCATGGTGCCCTCGGATTCCCTGGTTCCTTTCATCGCAGTTAAGGGTTCCGAGAAGGCGTTGGAGAAGGTTAAGGCCGAGCTAGGAAATCTCTTAGTTACAAGGAACGTTAACGGAGTGGAATACGACTCGGAATACAAGGACGACAACATACTTGACGAGCTCAGGATCTCCTTGGAGAACTACTTCATTGAGTCGTCTAGAAACGCGGTACTAGTTGACGGGCCGATTGTCCCCGGACCTTACCTCGAGATGGTCGGGGAACCTTACCGCTCGGCATTCGAAGAGCTCGCTTCGAGGAGGCACAAGGAGAAGCTGGTGGGGATAGTTAAGAGACTATCCTTCACAAGGAAGCTTTCTAGAGAGGAAAACGTGAAGAGGAAGTTTCCCAAACTCCTCGGCTCCACTGACGACATCATAGTCCATCAAATGTCCAGGTCTGTGAAGTCTGACGTCTTCTTCTCCCCTGTATACAAGGAGGAATTGAACTTGAAGGGGAGTTCTGTGACTAGGTACATGGTCTACGTTAAGGTCAGGGACAGCGTGTTTCGAGTTGAGAGCACTGACAGGAACCTGCTTTGCAGGGGAGCCATGGCATCAGCCAGGAATGCCTCGATTAGGGGTATACCAACATTCATAGAGGTAGCAGACAAGATCTCCAAGAGGCTTAGCGCTTCAGCTTTCGTGTTGTCCTTCATTTACGCAAGGACTATGTTGGGGGTAAACTATGAGGACTGGAACTCCTTCGTTGAGGCAACGAGGGACTTGAACGATTGAGGTGATGGGTATGTCCCTTCAAGATATGATAACCCAAGCCAAGGAGAGGGCATCCAGGAACGGTGAAGTTGTGGGTTTAGCGTCCAGGGTGACCCCCCTCACGCACGGGAACGAGGAGAAGGAAATTAGAGCTGAGATCCCATTCGAAACTTATCTCAAGAAGAGGTTCCTCGTTGGGAGCTACCTAGGGATATCGCTCCCCGTCTCAGGCACCTTGGTTCTGGGGAGGATAACTGCCGTGGAGAGGAGCGACATCCTCGCCGTGTCAAAGGTCCCCGCGCTTACCCCAGTGGAGGACCCTTCGGGCATGACCACCTCCCTGGCAGTGAATTTAGAGTTGCTCTCAGAGGAGGTCGACGGTGAAGTCGTTCCCCCGTCGTCCCCTGTGGACCCACAGAGCCCCATCTTCATCCCATACAAGGAATTCGTGAAGAAGATGCTTGGTATACCAGACCAAGGCGTGGAGATAGGGAAGGTCATGGAAGGATATAGAGAGATGGACGTTCCGGTGAAGCTAACCCACGAGATCATGAGGCATCACGTTCTCGTTGTCGGGACCACTGGCGCCGGGAAGACTAACCTGCTGAGGGTTATCTTGAAGAGGAGCGAAGTTCCAGCGATCGTCTTCGATATTCAAGGGGACTACGTGAAAGCTGTAGCTAGGATGGGAGGGAACATAGTGCTTCCTTTAACTAGGGACTACGCGACGAATATCGTTGATTTCGTTAACATCTTCCTCAAGAGGAGCAACCTGAAGGGTTCGTTGAAGGACGCGCAGGAAGGAAAGTTAGTTATCAAAAGCGATGAAGGGGAGTTTTCCATCTTATTGACTGGTTTTCAGCTGAGAAAGACCTATAACTTTCTCCCTGAGGTTTCACCGTTCTTTACTCTGCAGGGAGCTACTTTCTTCAAGTCCGTGACGGAAGAATGCATCTCAACGGTAGATAGATGGGAGCAGGAGTGCTCAGGCTTAATGAAGGAGATGAAGATCCACACCACAACTCAGGATAACATAATCAGGTCAGTGAACTCGCTCAAGAACACTGGGGTGATAGACGTCAGGATGAAGGAGACTAAAGCCTTACTTGACGAGCCCAATTACGAGGAAGTCATGAAGGGTAAGACGGTGGTTGATTTAAGGTGGGCACTAGAAAAAGGTGTCTCAAGTGCTACAATGTCAGCGTTCTTAATAGCTCAAAGGATATTCGAAATAATAGACAGAAGGTATAAGACCGAAGGTGAGGAGACCAAGTACTTGATGATCTTCGACGAGGCGCACGAGTACTTCCCGCAGGGTAGGAAGGATGATGAAAAGGAGGGGTTAGAGAGGCTCATCAACAGGATAATGAGNNGACTGGGCAGGGTCAGGGGGATAGGCACGATCCTCGCTACCCACCGCCCAACAGACCTAAACGACTTAATACTCACCCTTGCTAACACTAAGATAGCAATGAGGGCAGATGAGGATGCGTTAAAGAAGATCGGGATGGAGGAGTTCAGCTCCCTGCTTCAGGCTTCGCCTGCAGGTTACGGGGTTATGAGGACTTTCTCCCTGAAGGTCCACGACTTGATATTCAGGACTGTGAAGGACAGTTGAGGAGCAGTGTAGGCTG
>DAHF01000064.1:0-220 GCA_002495845.1 Sulfolobus sp. UBA167 | reverse complement strand
TCAAGGAAGCGTTGTAGTCACGGTCAGTGATCCAACCTTAGTTGGGACAAACACATGATCACGAAGTGATAGACCTTGTTTCATATGACCACTGGACAAGTTTTGGAAGTGTACGATGGATAACTAAGATCACTTTTTTACCGTATTTCTCTAATTGATGACTGATCGGCAAAGCGGAGGAGTCATGATCTTCAACTACGAAAGTGATGTAGATCTTCTC
>DAHF01000102.1 GCA_002495845.1 Sulfolobus sp. UBA167 | reverse complement strand
TACTGGCAAGGCAGGGCCATGAAGCAGGAAGCCCGTGAGGCGGGGTAATTCACTATAGTAGTTTTCCCCATTCACGTCATACCTTCTCTTTTCTCTCCTATAGATCGTAAGGAATGTATAACTCTGTCAGCGAAAACTTTTAGACAAACCTTGAGAAATTTCAATTAAATAAAGAGGTTTCATAATATTACGCATAAACAACTTCCGTGAAACGGTATTATTATTTTAATTGATTCTCAAAATTTATGTAAGAAACTTTTTACACCAAAAACATGCATACGCAATCCATGGATGACAGAAAAAAGGTAGTCTCTATCTTAACTGCAAGGCTAGATAGGTTGCCCGTGATGGTGTTACCTATCTCGATAATTTTAGCCTTAGCCTTCGGCTACTTCATTGCACTTTATGATGTAATAGACGTAGGTATAGCGTTCTCATCTACTTCTCTGAAGTACACTGGTTTGACTTCCTCCGAAGCGTCCACGGTTGTCTCAATGGGTCTGTTCGGGTATATACCCGGCGCATTGCTTCTTGGATACCTAGGTGACAGGATAGGAAGGAAACCTATGCTCATGGTTACTGCGCTCTTAACTGCCGTGGGGAGTTTAGGGAATGCGCTTGCAGTGAACTACCCAATGTTCGTGGTTTTCAGGTTCATAACCGGGATGGGAATAGGCGGGGACTTAATCCTAGTCCCAACTTATATAGTGGAGATGGTCCCAGCCAAGAATAGGGCAAAGTACTTCAACTTGGTCTACATTGCAGGTTGGGCAGGCCTCGGACTTGGACCTTTCATGGCATCCTACATAGACGTGGCAGACCCATCCGTGGGTTGGAGGGTAATCTTCGGTGTAGGTGCGACCTTGGCGCTAATCACGCTAGCCATCAGAGGCCACGCCTCTGAGACCGTAAGGATGCTGGCACTGCAGGGAAAGACGAAGGAAGCAGAAAGCGTCGTCACCGAAATGGAGAAGAAGGCAATGGAGAAGACTGGAATGAAGGAACTACCAGCTCCTATGCCCATAGAATACCAGGAGAAGAAGGTAGACCCGTTCTACGTCTTCAAGAACCCCAAGTATAGGACGAGAGTGATACTGATCATGTTAGCGATCTTCTTCTTTTACTTCGGAGAATACCCATACCTCACGGAGTTCCTGCTGTGGACCAGCAACGTACCTTCCCTATCCTCAGCGTCTAACTCGGTCACGCTTCTCTACGGCGACGCAGGCGTGGCGACCTTCCTGGGAGCAATAGTTTTGAGGGCTGTTGTCGAGAAAGTGAGAAGGTCGATACTTGTGACGATATCTTACGCGGTCGGAATGCTCCTTGGTGTCTCAGTCTCAGTCCTGGGAGCAACGTCAGGAAACCTCGCTGTCATGACTCTAGGCTTCGTGTTGACTAACTTGATAGGCGTGGGATGGAGCAATCAGCTTAACTACCTGAACGGAACAGAGAACGTGCCGACATATGCGCGCGGTACAGCTTTCGCTTTCATGGACGGGTTCGCCCACCTGGGCGCAGCGATCTCTACCGCAATCATACTAGGTCTAATATCGTCCATCGGTGCATTCCCTATTTGGATAGGATTTCAAGTCCCCATGGTGATTCTAGGATTGATATTGATACTCATACTACCTAACACTATAGGAAAGAGCTTGGAGGAGATAAACGAATCTAAATCTGGAATTTAAGTACAAAACTATAAAGACGTGAAATCTAGATTTTTTCCTTCATTTTATTTTCTTCATATCTAGATATTATTATTAAATTTAAAATTTTTTGTGATGCCTTAGTAAGCGTATGTTGTAACAAGGGGAAAAGTTATATGACTTGCCTCAAGGGAGAACAAAGTCTACTTAAAATTTAGCCCAAAGAGGGAGAAAGCATTGCAGTAAAAAATTCAAGACATTACTCTAGGTTTATCTCTATTGTAACTGCATCTTTAGTTAGAAGGCTACAGAAGAAGTCCTTATCTGAAGGGGAGCAGTTCTCAGTGACAAGTTGGTGACCCTTCTTCAGCTTCTCCTGGACCTCGTTGTATTTTGACTGGGGAACTATTGTAGTGATCACGTGAGCTTTCTTCTTCATGGCTACGAGCCCCATGACCATACTTATTGCTTTCCTCCCTCCCGTGATGTCTACGTAGTCCCCTTCATTGATGATAGGCTCAACTAGTTTCATCATCTCGTTTAAGTCGTCAGACGTGGTTATGTCGCTGAAAGGTAGCTCTAGCGTTCCCATTATCACGTCGTTGTAACTCAACTTTATGCAACAAGAGAACATGGAGAGGAGGTAGTCGTATGCCTTGCTAACAGCGTTGTCCTTTGTCTTCACCACCTCAATGTCGTTTATCTCTACACCATTCCTTCTGAGGTACTCGAACGTCTCAAGGATACCACCTGGGGAAGTGCCTAGGGACGCAACTAATTTCATGGGCTTCAATACATCCAAACATTTATAAATATTTTGATGTGTTAGTTTATTTAGCTGACTTCCTCCGCGCCTTGCGAGGTTCCCCTCATCGATTCGGGATTACATCTCTCATTTGAGGGGCA
>DAHF01000132.1:5757-6462 GCA_002495845.1 Sulfolobus sp. UBA167 | reverse complement strand
AACCCTACGGTAGGCATCAGTAGAATATTGATCGTTCTTACATATAAATATAAGGGCTATCCATCCCTCAAGAAGGGGATCTTCCGCCACCTTAACCCCCGTTAAGTTAAAACTTCAGTTTTCCAGGATTGAACAAGTCCTCCTTGTCGTAAGCTCTCTTGTACCATAGTATCTTTTGCAAGTGATCCCTCATAAGCCTCGAGTTGAGATAGATGTCATCTACGTCAAAGGTAGACTTTCCAAGGAAACGCTTGAGGGGCTCCATAGCTTCCCTTCCTTTAACCATGAAGTCAAGGTGAGCCTTGAAGTCATTAGCAAATTCTACCTCGATCACTGTATCTAACTTAGAGGACTCCCTGACAACGTCTCCGAATTCCCTCAAGGGAACATGATATGTCGTGTATTCATAGCTCTCGAAGTTCTCTCTGTAAGCTCCAGCAAAGAACTTGTCCCTGTTCTCCCAAAGGAAGGTTCCATCGGATCCGCCCAGGTCAACCTGCTTATCCTTCTCCCATGCTACAACCAAGTGCCATTTGTCCGGTCCTACGGTCATCTTAGAGATCTCGGGCGACCTCAGCACCATATGATAGAGAGGGGGTAACTCCTCGTAAAGCTTTACCGTGAAGGACGACGCTTCTTTCAAGTCGTTGAAAATAAGGACTCTGGACTCTATAGGGACGTTCTCCCTGGTCATGACCTTAAGCT
>DAHF01000132.1:5422-5698 GCA_002495845.1 Sulfolobus sp. UBA167 | reverse complement strand
CTGATTTCCGTGACTTGATCCCAGCTAATTCCGTATTGATATGATCCTATTCCCCAAGAGCCACCGCAGAAGTTCCCCCCGACCGTAGCGTATTTCCACAAGGTAGGATAGACCCTGGCGTTGAACTTATACCTAGCTCCCGCATCGACGATAACCTCCCCCTTTTTGCTTTCAATTTTGTTCAGTTGATTCATATCAATCATCACTCCTCCGAGGGTCATGTATATCCCCCTCGCACTGCTGACCCCTCCAGCTCTAGGAACTAAGGGGATGTGC
>DAHF01000132.1:5207-5403 GCA_002495845.1 Sulfolobus sp. UBA167 | reverse complement strand
ATCCTCGCTCTGCGGGAACGCTACAACGTCAGGAAGCCTCCCAGCCTCCTTATCTAGACCCTTAACTGCGGCAAGCCTGTCCTCTAAGGAAAACGACATAGGTACGTCTAGATTCTTGAACACATCAACGTTATACGTCAAACCTCACCTTTCCAGGATTAAACAAGTCCTCCTTGTCGTAAGCTCTCTTGTACCA
>DAHF01000132.1:4667-5200 GCA_002495845.1 Sulfolobus sp. UBA167 | reverse complement strand
TCTATCGTTCACATGGATGCTGTTCAAGTTGAAGTTAGTTCCTCCTAAGATCTCACCGACCTTTCTATAAACCGATGGAGAGTCCGTCAATATGAAAGGATGCGAAGACCTTCCAATGTCGAACTCCACGTCCGCTATCATAGATTCTGTCTCTGAGACCTTCATGAGTTTCTCCAAGGTTTCCTCCAAGGGTATGTCTTTAACCATGTAATACATCCTCTTCTTAAAGGCTCCCATCGCCGTGGTTATTGTACCCCCGAAGAAGAGGAACCTCTTATCCCAGATCCTAGCTCCAGCATCTTCGTTACCTGAAGGACATTCCTCCTCACATACCACGAGCAAGTTCCACTTATCAGTTGATACGCCCGTGATGTTCTCTGAGAGTTTGGACATCTGAGGTGACCTAAGGGTCACATGATAGACTGAGTAATCACCATCAAAAAGCTTCTCCACGAATTTCAAGGATTCACGCAAAGAGTCGAACTCCATCATTACGGGCTTCTCCTTCCTCTCCCTGGTCATGACCTTAAGCT
>DAHF01000132.1:0-4612 GCA_002495845.1 Sulfolobus sp. UBA167 | reverse complement strand
GGGTTGACCATCCTGATTTCCGTGACATGGTCCCAGTTTCTGCCGTACTTGAACTCTCCTATTCCCCCAGATCCGCCTGAGAAGAAGCCCCCCACAGTTGCGCCCTCACTGAAAGTGGAAGGATAGACCCTAGGGGAGAACAGCATCTTACCTTCCTTGGAGAAGGGAGTTCCAGCTCCAACAATAACGTCTTCGTGGTTCGACGTCATGGAATCAAGAAGGGTCATGTCAACTATTATTCCTCCCTTCATTGGTATCACACCTCCTACATTGTTCTTTCCTCCTGCTCTAGGAACTAAGGGGATGTGCNNATGTGCTCCTCTAGAGCTACTTCAACTATCTTGACCACGTCATCCTCGCTCTGCGGGAACGCTACGAGGTCTGCCTTGTGAACTTTCATTTCCTCAAGTAGAAAAGGTGAGGTATGGCTGAAGTCCCTTGACTTATCGACTACTACCTTCTGCTCTTCTACGATCTTCACTTCATTGTTGAGTCTTTTGACAAGATTACTAATCATATCATGATGTCTAGTTCATTATTTTATAAATATTTAAACAACTTTTCTGTTATATGTTTAGAATTATTCGTATAATAATAACAACTGTATTTAGAACATCGCTCAACAAAATCGAGGAATCTAAAAAGTTGAAGAAAAGAAGTATATATGTAAGTAAAAAGTCTTACATCTGAAGAAGTTCAGTCTAAGGAATATTGAGACACGATAAAATGATTCAGAANNAAGACCTAAGTTGCAAAGGAAGAGCTAAAACTAAACGTTGCAGAAGATCGAATAAGTCCTCGACACAGCAACCTCCTGGCTATCAGTCAGGATACCGTTCGAAGTGCAAACGTCATCCTGATATTCAAGACATGGGGATATTGTCCTTTCTTCCACATCGCATCTTAAAAAAGAAAGCTGATATGCATGCACTTGTTTATATCTTGTGTATGTATATTACATTCTACATAATATATATAAAAAATAAATAATACACACGTGTGTATGTATATATATCATTTTTTTGAAATCCTCTTGATTAACTTTACTATAAGATAGGCAATTACGCCCATCAGTGACACAGCTCCTCCGGCTAAGAGCTGATCTTCAATCATTTCTTCTCAACAGCTTACCCTTGCTTTCATGAACCTCCCCATGTTCCAACACTAGCTCCCCGTTCCTGAAAACATATTCCGGCTTTCCTATGACCTCATATCCCTCGTAAGGAGTCCAGTCAGCCATGTGGGTGTTATTTACGTTAACTCTCCACTTAACGTTTGGATCGTAGACCACCAGATCAGCCCTATATCCTTCTTCGATCCTCCCAGTGTCTAGCGCATTTATTTTTGCGGGGTTGATAGAGAGAAGCTCCATAGCCTTGTAGAGGGGAAGGTTCCTCCTAATGAACTCTGTAACTATCATTGGTAGCCTCAACTCGACCCCAGGAAGCCCGGGAACTAGGTCTGGGAATTCCCTGTGAGCATCCTTCACTTCCGCGTTGAACCAGTTGTGGTCTGTCCCTATCATGAACACCTTGTCTATCCTTCTCCAGATCTCCTCTGGATCGCGTACTGGGGGTGAAGTGACGAACCTATATGAGTCCTTCCTTTCGTAAACCTTCCTATCCAAAATCAGATGATGAAGGGTTGTCTCAGCTAGGAGATGTCCCTTTAAGTCCAAGGTCGTCCCTGAGCTAACGTGAGCTATCACTCCGTTCCTCACCAGGGATCTCGCTCTCCCCACAGCACTCCATTCGGTTTCTTCCCTCCTGACCTCTGCATGGAGAAGAGGAGGACCCCTTCTGTCAGATGAAAGCGCCGAGATCAAATCCTCATCCTCTGCGTGGATCATCACGTAACCTTTCAGACGATCTGAGATTCTCTTAAGTCCCTCCAACGATGGCTTCAAGTCTGCGTACTTGACCATCATGTATTTCACTGAGTTAAAGCTCTCAGAATATTTTCTTACGTTCTCGCTCCAGTCGTCTGCAAACACATGAAAGGAGTAATTCGTAACGCTGTCCGAGAACTGAGACGTCCTTTCCTCTACGTTAGGGCTATGATCTGCGAAGGCAAAGTCTATCACAGTCGTAGTTCCTCCATAAATGGAAGCCAAAGTACTCCCCTTTACTGTGTCCGTAGTAGGTACCTTAAGATATCTCTTGAAGATATGAACATGATTGTCCACTCCTCCTGGTAGAAGGAGCATCCCGTGGAAGTCTCTCCTTTCTTGCCCGTTCAAGCTCTTCCCGATCCTCTTTATCCTCTCTCCTTCAATCTCGACTTCAACTTCGAGGACACCTTGTGGAGTAGGAGTCTTTACATTGGAGATTATCATTGAGATAGTATAGAGAGGTTGTGTATTTTATATATACGCACACGGGAAAAAACACTCGCACGTACATGCTCATGCAATACTAACGGTTGTGAAGGTTGCTCTTTCATGAAGTATCACGCCCTAGCTGGCATCACATCGCTATTTTCCTGCTTCTCTGAACAACCTCGATACCCACGAGGTTCTATCGAACCGTTCTTGATGCAAGTGTCGCTACGTAGGGTTTGCTCTCCACAGCGTAAGTTCCCCCNNTTCACAGCGTAGTTTCCCAGTCCTGGTACGATCTAGCTCATTCAGCCTTAGTCTAGATATTATTTCTGTTTAGCATAAAAACTCTTCTAAGGACTATCCATCCCTCAAGAAGGGAACTTACGCTCCTCCCTTAACCCCCTTTAGGTTAAAGGGAAGTGATAAGGACTATGAATTGCCATAATAGAAGGCACCTCGTGATGAAGATTTCGGTTCCTAAAGAGGTGAGCCCACAGCTGAGGTTCCACCATGTCTACAGATCTACGCCAGGGAGAAGCCCCTCCCCATCCAGTAGCCCTTCATCATCGATTTCCCCACGCTTGGCTGGTCGTCAACGAACTCTGAGATCTCTACGTCAACCTCGGGCATCTTCTCTACCACCTTTACTCCTACCTTCTCCATCTCCTTCCTAAGGAGGAATTCCCTGGTTCTGTCCATCCAACTGATCGACCTCTCAGTGATATAGACCTCGTTGTTCTTAGCTAGCTCGAAAGCGTAGTCATGATAGGCATACAAGTTTGAGTCTATCGCAATCCTCTTCCCCTTCACTTGGGGTAACTCAGGCGGTCTCTCTGACGTAGCAAGCACGCAGTTCTCTTCGCACTTGCCCTCACTGCTTTGTACACTAACGGTAAATTCTNNTCTTCGCACCTGCCCTCACTGATCACTACCTCGACGTGAAGTCTTTCAAGCTCCCTTTCGTAGAACTTAAGGAGCTCCCCGAACTCCCTCACCTTCCAGGGGTCCCTGAATTGATTGAACTGACCTCCTATCTTCTCTTTCTCATACAAGGTCACTGAGAACCCCCTCATGGCCAGAACCCTCGAAGCCTCCAGCCCCATGATGCCTCCTCCTATCACCTTCACCTCACCCTCACCTCTCTCCATCGGAGGAAGGATCTCCCAGCCTAACTCTGGGTTCACGTCGCACCTGACCTCCTTGTACACCAAGCCCCTACAGGACTGATTACACCTGATGCATGGTCTGATGGGGAGTCCCGAGCTCACCTTCCTGAGCCAGTGTGGTTCAGCCAGAAGTTCCCTTCCAAGGACTACTACGTCTGCTACCTCCCTCACCTTGAGGGCATCCTCCAAGGTGATCACTGATCCCACAACAAGGAGAGGGACTCCCTTTATCCTATCCCTCACTGTCATCGCCTCCTTCAGGAAGGATGGTCTCTCATAGTAGAAAGGAGCGCTTGAGTTCATGGGACCGTCCCTGCCAGCCGAGAGGTGGATGTAGTCTATTCCAGCTTTCACTAGCTCCTTTCCTATCTCTGCTACGTCGTCGGGAGTGAGGCCTTCCGGGTCAAACTCAGTGGAGCTGAGCCTGATCCCCGTCGTGATCCTTGCCTTGTCCTTGATTTCCCTCACTATTTCTTTCACAAGCGATAATCCGTCGGAGTACTTGTCCTTTCTCTTGTTGGTAGCAGGAGATAGAAACTGAGCAAGGAGATACCCGTGGGCCCCGTGGAGCTCCACTCCGTCGAACCCAGCCCTCCTCGCTCTGACGGATGCTGAGACGAAGTCCTCCTTTACTCTCTCGATGTCCTCGGAAGTCATTTCCCTCACATTGTCCATAATTGGAATTGGCGAAGGTGCGATGGGAGTGTTACCCCAGATCACGTCACGCTTGGTCTTCCTGCCTGCGTGGACCAACTGTACGAATATCTTGGAACCCAGGGAATGTATCATGCTAGTAAGCCTCATGAACTTGGGCGTGAGCTCGTCGGAGTAGAGCCCAAGCTCGTTCACCGACCCCCTAGCGTCCACCTTGTTAACGTAGGTGTACTCTGTCAGGACTAAACCGACCCCTCCTTTAGCTCTTTCAGCTAGATACATGATATAGGAATCCGTTGGATATCCCTCCGGCGTCCCTAGGTTGCTGATCATTGGAGCCATCGCCACCCTGTTCCTAAGGGTGATCTTCCCTATCTTAATAGGTTCGAGAAGAGGATTTGACATATTTAAATGATATTTAGTTTAGATAAAAAACTGACCTCCTTCCGCTCAAGGTATTTTCTTGGCTCTT
>DAHF01000040.1:1517-9056 GCA_002495845.1 Sulfolobus sp. UBA167 | reverse complement strand
TAAGATAAAGGGAAAAAATAAAAAATATGATAATTTCTAAAAATCTCTCTTGTACTATATCATGTGAAGTGAACATGACATGAATCAAAGAGAATAGAAAGACTTAAAATTTAGGGTTACCCTAATATTTTTAGATGGTAAAATGGTGACCATAAATCTTTGGAACCCTCAGAACGTGGACGTGATAAGTGCGTTAATAATAGCTTACTTGCTGGGCATACTCCACGGGGTAACTCCTGATGAGCACACTTGGCCTATAACTTTCTCGTATTCAGTGGGCACTTTCAGTAGCAAAGGCGGAGCTAAGACTGGGTTGACTTTCTCCTCGGGTTTCACCTTGCAGAGGTCGATCCTCTCTGAGCTTGCCTACCTAGCCTTGGCGGGAGTGTTCATGACTACCTTTGCGTTTGGCTTAACCTACATCGTAGTAGGTTTGGCAATGCTAGGTGCAGGGATATACATAGCGAGGAAAGGATTCTATTTGCATTGGCACTTCCTTGAAAGAAAACTGGGTGAGAAGGCTGGAATACATAAGGAAGGAAGCATGTTGCAGGAGCAAGAACTATCTCATGAGATAAATCCTGCTTACGTGAACGAGAAAGACTTGGTTAAGCCGGTTCCAGTGAAATTAGCTTTCATTCACGGTTTCATTGCAGGCTTCGGTTTCGGCGCCTTCGCGTTGATAGTATACACTGTTCTGTCTCCAGTGATGCCCAACGCTTTCCTTGGATGGGTTCCAGGAGCACTGTTCGGTCTTGGTACGATGACTGCTCAGGTGATGTTTGGAACAGTTTTTGGAACTTGGTTGAGCAAAATGAAGGGGTTAACCCAACAAGGCATAGCGCTTGTGGGAAAGACTATAACTAAGACCGTGCTAGAGTATGGAGGGTTAGCCTTCGTGATAGGGGGAATAGCAATACTTCTCTATCCTCCTTTGCTCACGTATAATATTATTACGCCATTGAAGGTCCATAACCTGCACTCGTTAGGGATAGGCTTCTTCCTAGTGATAGTGAGCGTGGTCATTTTCGGAATCTACGGATACAAACAGGGAGTAAAGGAAGCTAAAAAGATGGGGCTCACCAAGGACGCTAAGTGAGACATGGGTATGGATCTTTTTTAAATTCCACCTTATTACTCTATTGTTATCATTATTATTATTTTTTTATTCTAATTTTTTTCTTTATGTGTAGACTTTTTAGATGCAAGAAAAAGGAAGAAAGAGAGCACCTTTTCCTAGAAGCCCCTTCCTTGAGAGATAGGAAATGAAAGGGAAAAACCGCGAAAAACAGAGCGCCCCCTTTTTAGGCACTCTTGTTCACAACGTGGGCTAGAATGTCAATAGCGTAATTGTTAGGAGTGAGGCCTCTCACCCTCGTGAGCGTTTTCACCTAGCGATTTCTCTGCTCCTTCCGGTTCTACAAAAATTTAATATATATATAGTAAAAATTTTCTATCTATACGTGTTATTGTTAACCTTCATTTTAGCCTAAAAGTACCTGTAATACCGTAGCTTACTAGTCTAGAAAAGAAGGAGGGAAAAAGAGAGGAAAAAAGAAGAAGGAGGGAAAAAAGGAGGGAAAAACCAAAAACCTCACTAATCTCAGGATGGGAAAAGGGATATTTTTCTTTTCCTTTTTCTTCTTTTTCTTTACTGCTTTGTGGACTTGTTGAATTTCAGCAAACGTTTAAGAGATCTCANNAAAATTGTAGAACTTGAGATTGAAAAGAAGATAATATAGTAATTTGATGTAAAAATATTCAACAGATCAACGAAGCGTTTCTTTCCTTCTTTTACTCCTCTCTCTCTAACTTTTCCTGTCCAACATCGCCTTGTATATTTCCTCTGGAGGGATAGGAGTCTTGTTGAACCTCTTCCCCACGGCGTCCTCTATAGCCCTCACAATCGCTGCAGGTCCAACTATGAGCGCAGCCTCCCCTACACCCTTAGTGCCGGTCGCGTACTTTGACTGGAACGGGTTCTCTGCAAAGTATGAAACATAGGTGGGGCTCTCGACCATGGTAGGAACGAAGTACTCTGCATAGCTTACCCCGAGCTGTCCGTTCTCATCTATCTTAGCCTCTTCATATAAAGCCTGGCCTACTCCCTGCATCGCACCTCCGTGTATTTGGGCTTCAGCTAAAGCTGGGTTGATCACCTTCCCTATGTCGTCGCACGCGCGATATTCCTTGACCTTGGCTATCCCCGTGTCTTCAATCTCAACCACGGCCAGATGCAGACCGTAGGGGAAGGTGACGTCACCCTCTAGCGTAACTGAGGAGTAAAGTCCGGGATCCTTTCCCGCGTACGCCTCTCTAGCTACATCGTCCCAACTGACCTTCCTCCCGTCCCTGTGGGTGAACTCTCCGGAGGAGTAGCTAACCTCCTCCACATCAGCCTTCAGCATCCTTGCTGCCACTCTCTTCATCTTCTCCAACACCTGAGACGAGGCTATCTTCACCGCGCTGCCGGCTATCGAGATTGTCCTCGAACCGTAGGTGCCCATCCCTGAAGCCACAACTTGTGTGTCCCCCCAGACTACGTTAATCTTGGATATGTCAACCTGAAGCTCCTCTGCTACCACTTGGGCTATCCCGGTGTCCGTCCCTTGGCCGTGAGGAGTTCCACCGGTGATCACAGTGACGCCTCCCATCTCGTCTACCCTCACTTCACCGTACTCCCAAGGACCGAAGGCTGAGATCTCGAGGTAGAAAGCGGTACCTATTCCCACCAACCTTCCCTTCCTTCTCTCCTCCTCAGCCCACCTCTTCATTTCCTGATACTTAAGCTTCTCCTTTGCCTCCCTCATGAAAGATAAGTAGTCCCCCGTGTCATACGTCAAGCCGAACGGGTTCTTGTAGGGCATCTCGTCTGCCCTCACTAAGTTCTTCTCCCTTAACTCAAGGTCGTCCATGTGGAGCTCATCAGCAACAGTACTCATGATTCTCTCTATGATGAATGTCGCCTCTGGTCTGCTTGCCCCTCTGTACATGGTTATCGGAGGAGTATTGGTATACACTGCAGTGCTAGTGATGTGTATGTTCTTAACCCTGTAAGGACCGGGCACCATGAGGGGTATGATTGCAGGTTGCAGTCCCTCGGTGTAAGTGAGGTATGCTCCTAAATCTATCAAGAGGTCTCCCCTGATGCCGACGAGAGTCCCGTCGTTCTTAACGGCGACCTCTCCCTTGAACGAGTTGTGCCTTGCGTTCGATGATATCATCTCCTCGCTCCTGGTCGCAGTCCACCTCACAGCCCTACCCAACTTGATGGATGAAGCCACGACGGCTAGGTCTTCAGATGTGAAGTGTGCCTTGCTCCCGAAGGCACCTCCTACGTCGGGCATGATAACCCTTATCCTGCTAGAGGGGATCCCAAAGTCCTTGCTGAACTCCTCCCTGGCGAAGTGAGGTATCTGAGTTGAGTACCACACAGTCAATGACCCACCCTCATACCTAGCCACTATACCCCTTGGCTCCATGGGAGATGGGATCAACCTAGTGTTGAAAGCCTCCACCGGAATAACCTTGTCCGCACCCTTGAAAGCCTCCTCTATGTTCCCTGAAGTGAAGTTCTTCCTATAGCCCACGTTAGTGCCGAGCTCCTTGTAAACCAAGACCTTCTCGCTCAATGCGTCTTCCATCTTCGTGACTGCGGGGAGCTCCTCGTAGTCCACGTTGACCTTGTCGATTGCGTCAGCTACGGAGTATCTGTCTATTCCTAGTACTATAGCTACGGGATCGCCGACGTATCTTGGCTCCTCCGCTAAGGCATTCCTTGGTACGTACCTCCAGTCCTTGGTGTCTATGTAAGTAACCCAAGGTCCGGGACCTCCCTTCAGCATGGGGTTCAAGTCCTTCCCAGTGAAGACTGCCACTATTCCCTTGGTTTTCAGTGCGTCAGAAAAGTCGATTGATCTGATCCTAGCGTGCGCATAAGGGCTCCTCACGAACCCAGCGTGCAGGGCGGAGACCTGTATGTCGTCAACGTACTGACTCTTCCCTGCCACGAACTTCTTGTCGTTTATCCTCTTGACTGGCTTCCCTACGTAGTTCATGGTCTCACCTTGGATGCCTCCTTTATGGCCTTCACTATGTTTTGGTAACCAGTGCACCTGCATATGTTCCCATGCATCCCATCTTTTATCTCCTCGTCTGAGGGTGTGGGGTTCTCCTTGAGGAGGGAGTAAGCCTGCATTATCATCCCTGGGGTGCAGAACCCGCACTGCAGGGCGAAGTTATCCGAGAACGCCTCTTGTAGGGGGTGTAGCTTACCGTCCCCGATTCCCTCTATGGTGATGATCTCCTTGCCGTCAGCTTGGACTGCGAGGACAGTGCACGACTTGACAGACTTTCCGTTCAGCAGTACTGTACATGCTCCACACGTCGAAGTATCGCACCCTACCTTGGTCCCAGTGAAGCCCAGGTCCCTCAAGAAGTGAACCAAGAGTTTCCTCGGGCTCACGTTCTCCTCGTATTCGACTCCGTTTATCTTAACCCTCACTTTTACCTTCTCTCCAGGGTTCAC
This sequence comes from Sulfolobus sp. UBA167, assembly GCA_002495845.1. Taxonomy (GTDB): domain Archaea; phylum Thermoproteota; class Thermoprotei_A; order Sulfolobales; family Sulfolobaceae; genus Sulfuracidifex. Next base: position 4,528 of record DAHF01000040.1, on the reverse strand, counting down.
CATCACGGCTGACCACCCAAAGCCTTCATGGTTATGACCTTCATAACTTCCCTCCTATACCAAGAGCTACCCCTGACGTCTGAAGGAGGATTTACCGCTGAGGAGGCCATTTCTGCAACTTCCCTCACGTTCTCCTCGCTGATCTCCTTTCCCACCAATAGCTTCTCAGCCTCCCTAGCTCTGTAAGGTGTGTCGGAAACTCCAGAGTAAGCAAGTCTGAGGTCCTCTACTTTGCCATCCTTTACCTTCAATGCCATGGCAAGCGAGACCATGGCATAGTCTCCAGCTCTCCTCACCACCTTCACGTACTTTGTAGTGTAACCTGACAACTTAGGAAAGACCACTTCGCTTACTATTTCACCTTTCCTGATGTCAGGGTTGAAAGGACCCTTGAAGAAGTCCTTAGCGTCAACCTCCCTTTTCGCATGGTTGGAATCCAGGATTACCTTAGCGTCAAGTGCGGTCAGTACTGATGGATAATCCGCAGCGGGGTCAGCGTTGGATATGCTACCTCCTATAGTTCCCATGTTCCTGACTTGGAAGTCACCCACTTGTCTAGCAGCGTCATATAAGAGGGGGATAGATTCCTTTACATTTCCCTTGACTAAGTCCGCGTGTTTGGTCATCGAACCTATCCTCACCTTGTCTCCTTCATCTTTGACGTACGATAGCGATGAGAGCCCGTTTAAGTCAACTAGGAATTTACTTGAAATCACCCTCAACTTCAACATTGGTATTAAACTCTGCCCTCCAGCGAGTGGCCTGGCGTCCTCCTTCTCGAGGAAGTCAAGCGCTTCCTTCAGGGTACTTGGCTTGAAATAACCGAATTCCGATGGGTACATAACATCTATGCTTTTTCGAGAAATTTAAGTATATCCCTTTAAAATTGGTTCAAAAATTCTTAAATTAATTATGTTCTAATAGTAATATATTAATTGAGTGCGGATGAGGGACGTGTAAAGGGAAAGGATGTGACGAACGTAGATGGAAATCCCTTTCTTATTGTCTTAGAAAATGGGGCTAAACAAAGGAAATCGAATTATTTGATTGGGTCTCGTAGTCCTTTGCGAAACTGAGATGGAAAGTGAAAACCTCATGAGGAAGTCCTCTTCACGCGCCCAATAGGCGCTTCATTTTAAGATTAGTGCTTTACTATTCCTATTTGATACTCATTTCCAAGAGATGTCAAAATCTTTCAGGTAAGCAACGACTTTTCTTCGCCGGTATTTAGGTGGGCATCAGCTTTTAGTCCAAGTTTAAGTTAGCCTTTTCTAGTTGATGCTGTGTCAGCCTATAGTGAGTACGTGTCTTTTTCAAAGCTATTTTCGAGGAAGGTCACGAAAAATACCTTAAAAAAGTTTTTAAATGTTTAATATATATGCTTTATTATGTTATCAATCAAAACTATCTTAAATAACTTTAATTTAATATTATATTTTATTTAGAAAGGTGAACCTCATGAGGCTGAATAAGATAGATTCGAAGACTCTGTATTTCCTCGGAGGGATAGCTTGGTTGGCTATAACGGGGATAGGTGCGATGAACTTGAGGACTTTTTTGCTCAACGAAGGGTCGCAGAGTTTCGACGAAATTTATTATTTCATGTTGACGCTTCACGGGGACTCGGGCATGATCGCTTTCGTCGAGTTCTCCACAATAGCTGTGATCCTTTACTTGACCAAAATAGAAAAGAGAACTCTCTTGAACATCGCTTTCTTAGTCTCCAACGTAGGGTTGTTGATCTTCTTTCTGGGAGGACCGATCACGGGGTGGTACATGCTTTATCCCCTTTCAGTCCAGTCGATAAGTTTCATCGGAGTTTACCATGACTACTGGATAAGCTATGTAGGGCTCTTGATTGAGTCCTTCTCCATGGAAACGTGTTCAATATACTTGCTTCTTAAATCGAAGGGCTTCTCCAGGCTTCCCGTTGCGTTGATGGCTTTCTCAATTCCCTTCTTAGCCGTGGTCAGCTTGGTATACATCTTAGCTTCAAACGGTTTCTCTTTCCCTCCTCTCATCGTCGATGCCTTGTTCTGGGAGTACGGCTCTCCTGCGACGTATTTCCTGACTTACTCCGTCATAGCTTTCTTGTACTCCAGCATAAGACCATACAGCGAGAGGTGGAAGAAATGGACTACCGTGCCTTTGGCTGTCCTCCCTTTCGCTATATTCGCTAACCACATGCAGACTTGGCCTATCCAAGTTTGGATCAGGGAGATGTCGGACTTCTCAACCATGTTATTGACTGGATTCCTTGGGATCACTTTCCTCAACTTGATCATTCCTGTGGTCACAGAGAGGGGGAGGTCAATTAATGACTTCTCAATTAATGACTTCCTAAGCAGGATCACCCTGCTTGGATTAGCCTTATCCTCAGCCCCTTCAGTGGTTCTACCCTTTAACTTCTTTGACCCTGAAGTCCACAATACTTATTTCGTGGTAGGTAGCTTCCATTCTATAGTGTGGGATTTTCTGGTAACCGGTTTTCTGGCATGCTTTGCCTCCTTTGTCAGAGACAGGATAGAACTCGGAAAAGCGGGATCATTGGTGAAGGTAGGTGCATTAACGTGGTTGGGGTCATCAACTCTCCTGAGCTACGTCATGATGACTGCTGGGCTCTACGGGCTCATAAGGAGGGAGGTCTACTTCCCCTCAAATTTCATTCCATACATGGAGTTGATGAGTTGGCTAGCGTTCATTGCCATATCCGGAATTTCTCTGTCTTTCGCGGTCTTGTTAATCAAGTTAGCCTCAAGCTCTAAGATTAAGTTCACATCTACGAAAAGGATAGAGAACCTTCTATTAGTGCTGAAGAGAAAATGAAAAAAGATCTTTTTATCTATATTTTTTTATTTCTTGTTTATTTTCATCTTTAAGAATATTAAGTTACAATTTTTTTCTCCTGTAATGTAAAAAGATATGATGAAACTTGCTATAGTCAGAAATCGAGGACTAAGTCTTTCTATCTCAGGACATCCACCTTCCCGCTCGTGAGTCTTTTCGCCATT
>DAHF01000040.1:0-1504 GCA_002495845.1 Sulfolobus sp. UBA167 | reverse complement strand
TCCTATCCTTCAGAGTTTTGATTAAGCCCGTCAAAGTTTCTTCAGAGCCTTGTCATTTCTCAGCTTGTGTTGGAAAGAAAATAGAGGTTTTCACCACTTCATTGATAGAATTGAACAGAGTGAACTACCCCTCCCTAGGGGCTTCCTGCTTCATTTCGTCTTGTCAAAGGGTGGAACACAATGAGAGTAGTTCATACACGGTCTAAATTTAATTTTAGTGCGTACATATTACTATTGGAATAAAGGTGCATCGCACGGCCATGCTTTAAGGCTCCTCGTGGCGCTCTGTAACTGTCATTAAGACATGGAAAAGAAGAGAAGTATTTTTGTCCTTATTATTACAGAACTGTATATCCATCTCTTACGGAAGTCTTTCGTCCCTAAACTCCCGCAAAGACAAAATAATATTAATGATGCAGTATAATATTCATAGTATGGGAATGAAAGTAGGCGTAATAGGACTGGGCAGGATGGGCTCTGGAATGTCCAATAACTTGATAAGGAAAGGACATGAAGTTTACGGCTTCGACGTTAACGAGGAATCATACAAGAGATGTAAGGCAATACCCATGGAACCACAGGAGATGGTTAAGAGGGCAGACGTAATAATCCTCTCGCTCCCTACTGGGAACGAAGTTAAGGACGCGATAAACCTATTGAGGGACTTCAGAGGTACGATAATAGACACGACAACCCTCAGCGTAGACGAGGTGCTCCAGATCCTAGACCAGACAAGCATAAACTTGGATTACTTTACATGTAGGCTTGAGAGGGGTCCTAAGGAGGCCAACGAGGGAACCCTAGCCCTTTACTGCGGAGGAGATAGAAGGACGTACGAGAAGCTGACTCCCCTCCTTAACGACATGGGAGAGCACGTCTATCTGGGAAGTCACGTGCAGGCTACTATGCTTAAGTTGTTGGGTAACATAATAGGCACAGTCATAGTTGCGCTTAACGCTGAAGTCTCAACAGTCATGAGAACCTTGGACTTAGACCCTGAAACTGCAGTAAAGGCATTGTCGATGGGCGGGGCAGATAACGCTCAGCTCTTCAGGTTGATATGGCAGGCAAAAGGACAGCATCAGGAATCCTTCTCCCTTGATCTTGCACAGCACGTAGTAGAGATGGCAATAAACTCATGTAAGAGGTACGGCGTTAAATACCTTCCTCTGGCTGAGATGACCAACGGAATGATGCTCACCGCCAAATCGTTGGGTATAGGGAAAAAGGACGTGTCAGAAATATCGAAGTTGCTCGACATGATCAACTCATCGAAGTGAGCTTAATGCAATTTTTTTAAAAAAAATTATCATTGCTAGGCTGTCCTAAGCGAGACCGCAAGGAAAGGGTAGGAAAGATCCAACAAGGCTTCAGAGTCCTGACTTTACGTGATTTGAATTTTTGAGGCATCTAGATTTCTCTTTCATGCTAAACCATCTTTAACTAAGTGTAATTTTATCTTAGTGGGGGGTTAAAGGGAGGAAGACCCCTTCCGTCAGGGATG
>DAHF01000034.1:5185-5351 GCA_002495845.1 Sulfolobus sp. UBA167 | reverse complement strand
TTTTAGTGATGCTAACGACGCTCCGCATCTCGATGATGGCTTAACTAGAGTGATGGCTTAACTAGAGCGTAGAAGGAGCAACTACCACCATTTCCTCATGAATCTAGAGGTCAATGATGGATTCCCAGTGAGGGGCTGTCATACTACCCCGACTGTCAGATGAGAG
>DAHF01000034.1:2957-5177 GCA_002495845.1 Sulfolobus sp. UBA167 | reverse complement strand
GACGGAACGATGAACCACCCAAAGGAAACCTTTATGTGAGGAAGTCAGAGAGCGCTAAATTCTCATAGGGAAATCCAGGTTACTATTGCGCTGACTATCAAGTAAATTACGGTTCCTTCAGCCAAGCCGTACTTAAGGAAGAAGAGCGAATAGATGAGCAAAAACAACAAGTCTATCCAGAGTCCGTCCGCCATTCCTACACCGCAGACTATCCCACCTCCGACTTTGTTCAGATCCCTTCCCTTTAATATATCCATGATCGTGTTGCCTGCAACTCCGGGCAAGAATATCACGGGGAAGTCGTGTACGTTTGGTGGGGGTACTGTGACAGACGCGTGTGTAAGCAAGTGGTAAGCCAAGTCCCAGGAGACCACTATCACCACCGGAAAGAGGAAAGAGCTGACCTTGGAGCTCATAACCCCTCCAATAATACCCTTGTCAGTCTCGACCAGGACTACCCTCATGGTTAGGTAGTAGTAAGCCAACGTGACAAGCAATACCAAGAGAGGGAGGAATAACCCTGTGTGAAAGAGGCTAATGAACGTGAGCAGAGCAGATGAAAGGAACAGACCGATCAAGGAGAGGTTGTACTTAGTGCTCCCACCCACGGCAAAGAATGAAAGGAGGTAAGATATCACTAAGAAAGGTAACATGAACTCCATCAGAGCCTTGTCGATGATGCTGGAGAAAAAGAAGAAAGCCACATAGATCACTGTGGCGCTCCATATCTGGAGCGATGGAAGGCCGTAGACCTCTCGACGGTCTGTTAACCTAACGAGGAACGTGATCAAGGAGGCAGGCAGGGAGAACAGGAAGGACCAGACAACCGGGTTAAGCTCTTGAAAGTTCCACGGATAGAAATGGCTTCCCAAGAAAAAGGAGTTCAGGAAGAATGCCCAGAACCACGACACGATGTACTTCCCAGGCTCCTCTCCGTCCAAGTAGACCTTAGACAGGAGCGATACCACGAGAGACCATATACCTAAGTTGAGGAAGAAGTTCACCAGCGTGTTGCGATATAGCGGAAATTGGTGAGCAAAGAGGAAATGGACAGAGATCACCGCGGTGAGCGCGAACAGGCCAACCTTAGCCTCGTGACTGTAGAATTTCACTTCATGTAAAACGACAAATTGGTAAATAAAAAATTTTCTTTATGTGACGCGTTTTGAAGATGATTCCCTGGTTTCCAGCGTCCTATTTGCTTTACGCTGTTCAACTAGCTAACTTTTTTCATACTACAAAATACTTATCTGCAAAATCGTAATAAACATATGAAAGGGTTTTTCACTTCTCATGGGTCCCCCACTATACTGATGGAGGAATCCAAGTGGAAGGAATTTTGGAGGAAAATGGGAGAAATCTTGGACGTAGATTCAGTGGTCGTGATCAGCCCGCACTTCTTCACGTACTCGCGCTTCTACGTGGAAGTTCAGGAAAAGCTAGAGTGCATACACGACTTTTACGGTTTTCCTGACGAGCTTTACAGATATGAGTATTCCACCACAAACGACGTTGATTTAGCTCACAGGATATACAAGGAAATACAGAGGGAGGGCTTGCCCGTAGTTGAGGATACGTCTTGGGGCTTAGACCACGGTGCTTGGATACCACTAATGTACATGTTCCCTAAGGGTAAACCTACGGTTCCCGTATCTATCTCGGGGTTATCGCTAGAGGACCACGTGAGGATGGGAAGGGCAATCGCTAGGGCTGTGCAAGGAAACGTGTTAGTCATGGGGACTGGGTCACCTACTCACAGGCTTGACTTGTTTCAGCTCTCCTCAAGAAAGGAAGCGTTCATAGATCCTATCCTGAGCGTTGCAGTCTCTCAAGGGGTCGATTCAGTGATCTCGCTTTCAAAGGGAAAGGAATGGAGGAAATCTATGCCAGAAGGGGACTTGAAGCCGTTGCTCGCAGTCATGGGTTACTCCGGAACTCAGGGGAAGGAACTCCTTCACGATGTACCCTGGCCTGGCGTCAGCATGGTGGCTTACTCGTTTGAGTGAACTACCCCTCAAAGACTGGCGTCCCTCGAGATGAGGATTTCCTGCTCTTCAGAGAAACCTCAATACCCACGATGTGTCTCGATAGAACCGTTCTGTGATGCCCATGTCGTTACGGAGAGTTCTCCCTCCACAGCTTGAGATTCCCTCCTGGTACTGACACAAGTAAGCCTTGGTCTTGATATTATTTCTGTTTAGCATAAAAACTCTTCTAAGG
>DAHF01000034.1:286-2922 GCA_002495845.1 Sulfolobus sp. UBA167 | reverse complement strand
CATTTTTTGCCCATCTTGTCACATCGACAGTGGTGTGCTGAGGCATCCATTTCATTAACTTTAGAGAGTACTTCTTGTCTCCTCTTTTTCCAATTTTTGAGAGAACATTTCAGGACTTTAGCTTGAGCAAAGACGTGAAGCGAAAAAAAGGGAAAGAAAGCTTTGGGGATGAACAAAAGTAGTTTTAGAAAAGCTTCTTGTAGAGCTCTAGCTTCTGTTTTCCCACTTCGACGAAGGTCTTTCCTTCCTTCACGCCTTCAGCTACGTCCACCGCATCGCTGTGGGTGAGCCCGACGAAGGGAAGGATATTTTCTATTATCACTCCCATCCTAGGAGTTCCTTGGTAGAAGCGGGATATCCTTTCCATGTGTGCCTTGAACCACTCCCATGTCACATCCCTGGACTCATTGAACATTGAGCCCCAGATTATCATGAATGGTATATCCTGTTTCTTCACCTCTCCAGAGAGAGCCATGTTCAGAGCGTTCGCCACTAAGCATGGTTTATGTGAGGCCAACATCCCCCTCAAGTACCTCAGCTTCTCCTCGTCGAAGTTGGACTCCTTGTAAAGTGTCATCAACCGCTCATGTGCCTTCTCGCCACCAGCGACGGAGTAAGCTAAAGTGACAGCATCCTTCATCTCAGGTATCATGGAGTCCATCTTCTCGAACATTGGGGCTACCGTAGACGCGAAACTCTCGTCAATGTACGAGAGGGAATCCACGAGCGAAGCGTAGAGCTGTCTGTCTACTTCCGAGTCCTTATCCTTCCACCTCTCAGCGTACTTGCTTAGTACATCCTTTGCTACGCTCCACCTCTTAGGGTTTATAGTGTAGAGCAAGAAGAGCTGAGACGCTACCTCTCCTGCGGGCAGATGATGTTCCTCTTTCTCCATCCTCTTAACAAGCGACAGATATTCATCCTGTCCTATCATACCCTTCATGAGGAATGCGAAGTAGTCGTTCACTAAACCCCATCTCTCCATGGGGTTAGGATCGGTCTCAAAGAAGGAGTCAACGTCGTCGTAGAACACGCGGTAGAACCCTGTCCTGTCCAAGTTGAGCTTAACTTTGTTTCCTTCTATCGTCCTCTCTCTTTCATCCATGAGAAAGTCTACCTCATTACCGTCCACGAGCGCTTTCACGGGCACCTTGTAAACCCTGTCTTTAGCATCGATCAATGAGAACCTCTCCTGTGATATCCTCACCTTACTTCCTTCCCTCTTCACCTTGAGGACAGGGTATCCCTCGTTCATAATCCACTCCTCCATGATCGAGTTCACGTCCTTCCCTGACACGTTAGATATGGAAGTCCACAAGTCTGATGCCTGCGCGTTTGAGTAAGAGAACTTCCTCAAGTACTCCGAAACTCCCTTCCTGAAGTTCTCCTCACCTACATATCTCTCTATCATTCTCAGTATGCTCGCCCCCTTGCCGTAGCTTATCTCGTCGAAGATCTCCTCTATCTCCTCTGGGGTCTTCACTGGGACGTGGATTGGGTGAGTGAACAATGAGTCCCTCTCCATCGCTTCGCTCGTCTCTATTGACAGGAAATACCCAAAGAGGTCCCAGTCCTTCCTGATCTCGTCCATTGCCTTGTGGCTCATAAATGTGGCGAAGCTCTCATTAAGCCACAGATCGTCCCACCACTTCATGGTTACCAAGTCCCCGAACCACTGGTGAGCTAGCTCATGAGCTACGGTTACCGCTATCCTCCTCTTTCTAGAGAAAGGAGTCTTGTCGTCTGCGAGCAACGCGATCTCCCTGAAGGTTATCGCACCCCAGTTCTCCATGGCTCCGGCGGAGAACTCCGGCACTGCGATGAGATGCATCTTAGGGAGCTGGTAAGGAATCGAGAAGTACCTCTCGTAGAACTCAACCGACTTCTTGGCTATGTCGAGGGAGAACTTTCCCCTCACAGACTTCCCCGGGGTCGTGGCCAACACTATAGGGAAGCGGAAGTCCTCCTTGATTTCATCGAAATTCCCTATCCCTAAGTAGAGGAGGTAAGTGGACATCTTAGGGGTCTCGTGGAACACGACGGTCTTTCTATCCCCTTGATCTATGACCTCCTTTATTGGCATGTTGGAAATGACGTCCTTGTCTTTGTCCACTTGTACCTTGATTGAGAACTTGGCCTTCTTGGATGGGTCGTCGATGCAGGGGATGAACCTCCTGGCGTAATTAGCCTCAAACTGGGTCGAGATCATATATCCTCCTTGATAAGGGGCCTTGTATATCCCTTGTATTCCTTCCTCGTCTACCTTTCCCGAGAAAGAGATCTCGAGGGTGCCTGAGAATTTACCCGTGTATACCCTTACCTTGTCCCCTTCCCTTGAGAACTTCAGGGGAGTCCCTGAGGAAGTCACTGAGGATATCTCGTGGTTAACCGAGTCTAGAATTACGTCCTCATCTGTGGATAAGTTTATCCTTACTTTTCCAGAATAGCTTAAGTCATTAAAAGAGAGGTCTATCTCATACGAAGATACCTGAATCATGAATGAATTTAATGTCCAGGATTATAAAAGTTGAGGTTTTTGAGATGAAGAGTAGTTGAACGTTTTTCCTCCAAAACTTTTTTTCCAAGTGCTCATACCGTGCTATATAATGAAATTTCACGCACTGCTTTATGGATTT
>DAHF01000034.1:0-163 GCA_002495845.1 Sulfolobus sp. UBA167 | reverse complement strand
CTTTATAACTATTTAGAAAATAGTAACTTAAGGAAAATTAAATTGAAAGAAGAAAAAATAATAAAAAATAATTAAATTATTTTTTTAAAAAACGATCTGATGCGTGCCCTTTAGCGCTTTGAACGTATCATGAGTACTTGTAGTACATCATGTTGTAGAAGTA
>DAHF01000135.1:462-3002 GCA_002495845.1 Sulfolobus sp. UBA167 | reverse complement strand
AAAAACAAAGCTCAGGAGCTACTGCAGTTAGGTCGAGAAGAGTTTCGAATCGAAGGTCTATCTCTGGTTACCATCAAGGCTTACCTCTCAACTAGCTAAGGAGAAACATCAATTACGTAGTCTATCCTCACTACTTTAAGGAGTTCCCCTGGGATTAAAAGGATACGTTTACGACTACCTCATAGGTTACACTCCTCAGAGGAGGCCTTGCTCTTCTTGTTGAGGAAAATGCATTAAGGNNCTTGAAAACTACAAGGTAAGGTTTCTGCATTCATGCTTTGACTGGATCTTAGTGAGAATTTCTTTAACGCTTAAAGCAAGAAGTAGAGAACTAAGCTGGGCAAGACTGAGGATACTGACTGGAATTCAAGCAGGCATCTTCCTTGTAGGCCCAGGACGATCCTCCTGGTCATATCGCCTGACATGTTAAGACGTCTTTCGCTATGCTTCTTGACAAAAAAGTCTGTCACACTAAGCTACCTTCATTTATATTCCTGTAATAAATCCTGTTGAAGAAGAGGAGTGAAACGACAGAGAGCACTACTATCCATGCCAATAGCGTCAACAAGCCGAGCTCTGGAGAGAAAGCTGTCGACGAGGCGTGAGAAGTGTAACTTCCGAGAGCGTTCAAAGGCACCTTGTGTCCATAATACCCTTCCGTTACCAAGTACTCCACGTCCGAGAAAGGGGAGAGATACACTAAGTCGTTCAAATTGAGATATAACGCGCCAAACCCGAACAAGTAACCCAAGATTAAGGGGATGAAGTCCACAGCCTGAGAGGTAGCAGGGTTGAAGCCGAGGAACTTGATCCTGACCAGTTCGAGCGTCAATGAGAAGAATGTGAAGAAGAGCCCGGATAGCAAGGCAGACAAGACTATCAGGGCTATGTCAGCTGGAGGTATTTGAAAACCAAAATGGTAGGAGAAGAGGACATCGACTATAGCGATGAGCGAGAGGCTATAAACAAGGGAAGATAACAAGCCCGCTATGGTAAGTCCTGAAAGGTAGTCCACGTTTTTCATCCTGCTGTATCTGAGAAGATAAGGTATCGAACCACTCTGATATGTTACGCTCTTAGTCATCACTACGCCTATTGAAGAGAAGGAAAGCAAGACGAGAACCCCTGCATAACCTGCGGTATACGACTCTTCGGCCAGCTTCATTGGAGGTAACTGTGCGCTCTCTACGAACGCGCCCATCACAGCCCAAAACAGCATGAAGAGCAATCCCCAGAAGATCAGAAGGGGGTTACCTACGAGCCTTTTAGTCAAGTAAATTTGTAATCTCATGAAATAATGTCTAGCAGGCATGCTTATATTTAGCCTGACTAGTTTAGTTTCTGAACTGTCATCTCATTTTATAAAAATGCGAGAACATCTTAATTATAATGATCGAACTAAAGGACGTGGAGATAACGCTATCCGGCAAGACAGATGAAAGGTTCACCTTGCAGGGATTGAACATGAAGGTCGATAACGAGAAGGTATTCCTGCTCGGGTCTAACGGGAGCGGGAAGACTACCATGTTGAGGGCCATTTCCGGGTTAATACCATACTCTGGGAACATATTCATCGATGGCAACGAAGTCAGAAAGGTGAGGAACTACGTAGGGTACTCGACAAACCTCCCCGAGTCAGTCATGGGGCTGACCGTGAATGACGCGGTCTACCTCTACGAGGAGCTAAAAGGCCTAGATAGGGGGATCTTCAAGGAGATGATAAGGTCGCTCAGCCTGGGAGACGTCATCTTAAGGAGGAAGTTGTACTCCCTCTCCGCGGGACAGTCAACTATAGTGAGGACTGCGCTTGCGCTTGCCTCAAGGCCAAAGACGGTAGGATTAGATGAGCCCTTCGAGAACGTGGACGTAGCCAGGAGACACGCGCTCGCGAGGTACATCAAGGAATACGGCAAGGAGGTACTATTGGTGACCCATGAGCTTGACATACTGAAGTCCTTCAAGGAGTGGAAGGCATACTTTTTAGTCGGGGAGCTATATGGTCCGCTGAAGGTGTCCGATTTACTGGAGAGCTCCGTAGCCGAGGGGGAGAGGAGCGACGCTTTGGTGACTTTCGACGTCATGGGAAAGAAGGTCTCCCTAGTGAAAGGGGACTACGGGATGAAATTCGGAGAGCTCGGGTCAATCGACAGGATTTATGGATTGGTCGAAGAATGAGGGCGTAACCATGGAGAGTCAGAAGATCAAGGAGGCCGAGGAGTTAGCTAGGAAGATACTCGTACGCAAGGTAAGGAAGAGCGTGGGGATATACTACGTCCTGTGGAGCTCTTTGATTGTAGATATTGAGGTCATCTCCTCAATTATTCCCCACCAGTTTTTCCTATACGTCTTGTCCGCGTTGATAGTAGCGTACGTAACTTATTCAATGGACTTGTTCAGGAAGACGTTCAGCAAGAGGGCTTTCCTGGAAACCCCTAAGAGGGTGAAGGGGCTTCTCTTCGACTTGGCGCTTGCCACTATGATTGCGTCATATTTCGTCGCCATAGATCTGTTAAACGACTTCACGCTGTCTGTAATATCCA
>DAHF01000135.1:0-435 GCA_002495845.1 Sulfolobus sp. UBA167 | reverse complement strand
ACGGGGAACGTCAGGTATTACGATTACATTGCTATAGCCTCGTTCATAATATCTGAGACTCTAGGCTATTTCAACTACGTTTTTTACTTCGTCTACTTCTTCCCTTGGCTCTACGCAGGGGTGAAGTCGATCATAGAGAGCTACGAGGGGTGAAGGGTTGCCTGAGAGCAGGGCTGATAAGGAATTGAAAGAATTAATGGATATGCTCAACAGCAAAGCTTTCTCCAACTCCGCGAGGTTAGGGATAATGATCGCTCTATACTACGAGAGGAAAATGACATTCATGGAACTGGTGAACTTCTCCTCCCTGCCTAAGAGCTCGCTCCTGTTCCACCTACAAGTTCTAGAAGAGGAAGGCTACGTGAAGGTCTCCAAGGTGTTCACTATTGCTGGAATCAGGACTGAGGTATTGATCACGGACAAGGGAATTGACGT
>DAHF01000093.1 GCA_002495845.1 Sulfolobus sp. UBA167 | reverse complement strand
CCTATCAGGGAGATGAAGAAGCTAGGAGAGAAGGACGAGAAGAAGGATAACAAGTAGGGAAAAATTAAAAACTAACAAAAGTTAAAAAATATCTATATTATTATTTTTCCGTTTTATGCCTATAGAAGAGGGAAATCTTTTTTAACTATCCTTTATTTCAATTCCTATGCTATCAATAGTGATTCCTGCCTACAATGAAGAGAAAAGAATAGGAAGGACGTTGAAGCTTTTATCGGCGTGGATGAAGACCGAAGTAGTGGTCGTATTCGACGGAAGCGACAACACACCAGAAGTAGTCAAGAGCTTTCCTGTTAAGCTTTTCGTATCCAAGGATAGGTTAGGTAAGGGAGGCGCCCTCAAGGTAGGGATCATGAACGCGTCGTCGGAGAGAGTCCTCGTCCTAGACGCTGACTTACCCGTCAAAAGGGAAGACTTGCTAAAGGTAATTTCGGAGGACGCTGACTTAGTTGTCGTGAAGAGGAAGATGGTCGGAATGCCAATGAAGAGGAAGTTCTTGCACGACAGCTTCGTAGTTCTTGTGAAGCTATTCTTCCCCTCCTTGAGGAGTCTGAGCGACTTTCAAGGCGGAGTTAAACTGATGAACAAGGATAAGGCATTGTCTATAAAGGACGACTTGATAATTCAAGACCTTCTCTTCGACGTTAACTTGATTTACGCATTCAAGAGCAAAGGGTATAAAATAAAGGAAGTGGAAGTGGACTACATCCACGACGAAGTCGACAGCAAGATATCTAAGAAGCTAGCTAAGGTAATACTTCTCATGTTCTTATCCCTTGTGAAGCTGAGAGTTTACTACTCTCCCTTTCGTGAGATACTTAAAACGAATGCATTCATGAGAGCACAGACTTTTCTTTTAAGGGTCCTCAGGTAATGGGTCCATCTTCTGTTATATGCCAAGAAAGTCTTATCGTACGCGACCATTACCCTCACTAGTCTCTAGGAAGACGAAAGACATAGATGACTTAGATAACACTGAACTACCCCTCACGAGTATCACCTCGCAATTTCCCGCTGTAAGCAACCTCGATACCCATGAGGTTCTATCGAATCGTTCTGTGATGCCCCGTGTGTTTACAGAGGGTTCGTTTTCTGAGGCTAGACCCAGTCCTGGTACTAACTCATCTAAGCCTTGGTCTAATTATCGGTATCAATTTTGAACTATATGGACTCTTCTAGGGATCTCCTCAGAAAGGGGACATTCCCCCTTCCCAGTTAAATTGAATAATTGAATTGTTGATATCACACAAGAGGTAAGGAAAAGGTATCGTTCTAAGGCGAAAAAGAGGTCTCATTTTTCTCAGGGTTTTCTCCTTCTCTGTCTAACACGTGATTTATCCTATTCCAAGGTATGAAAATTAATGCGTAAGATAGAAGAGATAATGCTAACCCGATGTAGAGGTACACCTCTCCTGGGAAGACCCCTTTGAGGTCAACTTCTCCCTTCATTACGTATGTCTTCTGGGGGCTCAACTTCTCTCCGTTGAGGTAAAACGACAGACCTGAGACGTTGCTAAGCTTCAAGTCGAAAGGATATTTCGAGCTTATCTCAATTTCTACTCCAGAGAAAATTGGCTTCACGGAGTAGTTTAGTTCTTTCACTATGTGTCCTACCTGCAATAGATTAGTTCCGTTCCAGATTTTCACCGAGACGTTTATGGCAGAACTACCCTCGTGTATGATCTTAAGAAAAGATATATGAGAGGTGAGGTTCGCCTCTTCTGAGGTAATGGTCTGAAACGTCCCGTTCTGGTATTGTACATCGATATTCACGCTTTCGTTGGTTTGTACTGCTGTCCACTCTGCGGAAGGGAAGTCAGGATAGCTCACAACGAGAGACGAAAAGTCCTCAGTGTACCATATAGCATATCCCAAGTATTCCTTTAAGGAAGAGTTTTCAGGCAGGAGTAACACAGGAGAGGAATAGTTCACTTCGAGCTCCCGAAAGTAAGGGCTTTCTCCTTTGACTTTAGACACGTTTGCGTGATCAGAGCTTACGTTGACTACGTAGTTGGCGTACTTTTCGCTCGTCAATGGTATCGGTGAAAGAAGGGAGTAGTTTCCGACCCAGTACACGCATCCATGGTCTAGCTCTGGAACCTTAAGTGAAGGCGCGTGCCCTGCAGAGTATACGTAATCAGCTTGAGAGGACAACAGCAGTACAAAGACAAAACCTAACATTACTTTCTTGAAAGGATGGTCTGACGTATTAATGATGTAGAATGCAGACAAGATAATTACAGGGTAAAGACCAGAGGAGTAAGGTACATGCCATATCATCACAGCTATTGACGCCAAGAGAATGAAGGGAGCAACTACTTTTCCCTCAAGATAGATGGAGACTACTGCGAGTGCAGCGAGCAAGAAAATGTAGTCCCACTGAGACGAGGTGAAATGAGGGAACCCTAGGATAACGTAAGGAACTATCCAGAACGCTGACACTCCTAAGTAAGGAATAACTGAATACTTGTTGTTGTCTTTACCTTCACTTCCAAGCAATGAGATGGCGTACGCAGTGAAGGGAAAGATAGGGGTAGTGGATGAGATTGCAACTAGAGGCATGGAAAAGGCGAGGAAAGTCCTCTGCGATTTCAACTTGCTCAGCAACAGGATAGCAGGTGAGACAACGTAAGGTATAATGACGTGGGGAGAGTTCAAGGGAAACATGAATGCATAAAGGAGGGAAAATATCAAAGGATATTTGACGTTAAAAGACTTAAACGCATAGTAAGAGAGCAAGCCAGAGACGTAAACCAGGAAGAAGGTGACGAGGTAGAGGGGCTTGTCGAGGAGGAAGTAAAGGAGGAAATCGTTTACCCTTGGATAGTAGAAGGAGCCAGGCAACCAAAGCGAGAAGGGGCTGTACTTGAAGAGGAAAGAGCTTGAGTCAGCCCAATACAACTTGTTGGGTATCCCGTAAGCTACGAAAAGAAAAGCGGGTATTATAGGCGTCAGGTAGGGTAATCCCTTAGGGAGTTTCACGTTTTCAGACGCTACACCTACGACTCCGGTCAGCAAGTCGAAGTACGATATATCAGCTAAGTTTGAGGGGCTCTTGAGAACGCTTGCTATCAAGAGTATTATGCCTGAAACTACGAAACCCCTAATTTCGAGCTTGAAGTACCTCATCGCTATGAGGAGAGATATTAAAGCAAAAAGCTGGAAGATAGATGAAGGTATTCTCAACGTAATGATTGAATATCCCAAGGTCAGCCACAAGGAGTATGATGAGTCTAACACTAGAGAAACCGAAGCTGATAAGGCTACTAACACGAATTCCAAAGGTGTTATCAAGTCGAAGCTCAGGAAAGCCATAGATGAAAGTAAGACCGATAAAGAAATCCACTTTCTCTTCAAAATACCAACCAGAGAAGTTATGATTAAGAGGGAAGGAAACTCCTCCTCTACCTTATAAGATATGAGGAGAGAAGCTATAATCACAAGAAGGATTAAAGCGTTAGACGAATCCTTGTTAATTTCCATCAAGTAAAATAGCACAAAGTGTTAATAAGTTTCACTAACTTTCATAATTTTTAAGGTTCTCTGGGTTTTATTTAAGATGTCAGATCTAAGTAGAATTAATTAAAAAAAATTAGAAAATCTTTTCATTTATAACCTTTTTATTTTTAGGTTTTCTGAACTTTTTCCTGACATTTGAAATTTTTATAAAAATGATCTCTTTACTAATCATTGAAAACCTGCTCAAGTAGACGCATTGGACAATATACTAATGAATAATAAAAAAAGAGAGAGAAGAATATTCTCGGATCTAGACTGTCATCTCATTGCATGACAATTATATCGTCTGCTGGAACGAATACGTAAACTTCATACAGAGGAGAGCCAGTGATAGGGATCTGACTTCCAACAGGATAGTGAGTGGATGTTTGATATGCGTAACTTTCATTATATGTTAATCCTGGGCCTTTGGAAGCAATAGATAGATACCATGTACCGTCTAAGTCTTCAATGGAAATCCTATAGAACGCTA
>DAHF01000104.1 GCA_002495845.1 Sulfolobus sp. UBA167 | reverse complement strand
CATCGAAACCGTCGCTCTGATTGGTTTTTTACCCCTCTTAGCCATAAATATTTACTAGGAAAAAGCATTTTTTAAATTTTCATCATTCCCTCTAGAAGGGGCGAGGCTTTCGTCCTTTTGTAAGCTATTCCGACTAAGTGCTCCTGCTCTGTTGTGTTAGTTATGAAAGGTAATGTGTTATACATCTCTGTAAGAGTGCTCACGTTCATCCATGCAAGGTCTCCTGCAAGTCCTCCGTCATTGATATCTGTTAAAGGTATTAACTGCTGTGCCACTGGATCAGGCCAGTCCGGAACCCATCCAAGTTGCACTAAAGCAGGAGTAGATGAGGCGGAGTCCCAGTTATCTGTTACTGATGCAGCTACGGCTTGTATGCTGACTGATATGCCTATTTGGCTAAGTTCTGTCTTCACTAAGGTCAACTCCTCCTGCATTACTTCGGGAACTGGCGTAAGCGTGTATATGTCGAGAGTCGGAAGGGCACTCCCGCTTGTGTCTCCTATCTTAGTTCCATTAGGTAAGGTCACGTAGAAATGTCCTTGTTCGCCAGCCATCTGCAGGTAGTGTATAGCTTCATTTACGTTGTAAGAATACATGGGTAAGTTGTCAGGATTGTAATACCCTGGGAAGGTAGGAGATATTGGTCCTAGAAATTCTTTGGCTAATATGTTCCCGTTGCTACTATATAGATCTAACAAGGCAGTATAATTAATTGCATGTTCTAAAGCTAATCTGAAGTCAGTGATGTTTGTAGGAAACACTTGCTCGTTCATAGAAATGTAAAGCACGCCCGGAGTTACTCCCAAGTTGTCCAGTATCGAGGAAGAAGCTGAGCTATTGTAATAACCTGACTCCATCTGCGGTATAGAGGAAACTGAAACATAAGATATCTGCGCATCGTTCTTATCGAAGTCCTCTAATCTATCCGTATGAGATAGACCATAGTCTATAACTATGTTCGGGATATTCGCAGGCTGAGCCACCGTGGGTACGCTGTGCCCTTTAGCCCAGTAGTTAGGATTGGCACTCAGCGTTATTGTGGAGAACCCTGTCTGAACTGATGATATTACGTAAGGCCCTGAACCAATCGCACCATGAAGGTTCACGTAATCGTTCTGTTGGTTGACTTGTACTCCTCCATTTGCGTCTATATAGCCTGGGTAAAGTATTGCTCCCCACCAAGCTGCCATATCAGTAAGGAAGAACTTGTAATGTACTCCCGGAAGTAAGTTCACTTCTACTTTATCGTTACCAAGGACAACTACAGCCTGGTCTGGATATTCCATGATCTTCATGATAGTAGAATTCGAGGGGTTGAAGTTAGACAATATCTGAGAGAGTACCTTAGCGGTCAAGTTAACGTTCCCTTCGGTCTTCAGTCCAGTGACGTTCTGTATGGCATCGCATACTCCCCAAGGTAGAGCTATGCCTCCGTCTGTTGAATACTGTGTAGAGTTAAACAGAAGCCCCACATAGTTCGATACCCCTACTCCTTGTCCCATTAATATGGTCCTATAAAGGGAGAACCATACGTCTGATGCATTCACCGGCATTCCGTTGCTGAACGTCGCGTAAGGTCTGATGTTGAATACAAAAGAGTTGTAGTTGTCCTCTTCCGTGAAGTTCTGGGCTAGAACTGGAACTACATTATGATAATCTGACCCGTTAAATTCAACTAATTCTTGATATACTGCTGAAAAGAGAGGTCCGTCTTGTACATAGAAACCAGTTGCGGGATCTAAGGAGTCCGGCGCTGCAAGCTGAGCAACATCTGTCAGAGTTGAAACATTCAAGGTGGGTTGACTTTTATGCATCAGAAAGAAGTAAGCTCCAGCTGCAGCTATCACTATTACAATAACTGCTACTATTGCTACTGTTTTGGAAATTGCAAGCCTTGACCTAGGAGATATACTAAATTCATGCTTCCTCATTATTGCTCTCTTAGATTCTTTATAATAACTTTTTAAGTTTTACCTATATTTTTTCTATTCTCTACATAGTAAGTACAATGAGGTTTAAAAATTATCAAATAGAACAAGAAAAGACAATTGATAAAATTTAAATAATCTGAAGGGTTTAAAAAGCTCTGATGGGTTACGGTCTATTAGCCTTTATTTTAAAGAGAATAGGCTACGCTGTGGTCTCCCTCATATTTTTAATAGTTGTGCTCTTCGCTGTTATTAATATAATTTTGCCGTCACCGATAGCGAAGGCCAGAATATACGTTAGAAACCCTCACGTTCCTTACTCTGAGCTACAAGCTATAGCTAGAGAACATGGGTTCTATAAGCCTCTCTACGTCCAAATACTGGATTACATATGGAACGTATTGCACGGAAATTTAGGAATGGATCCTGTTTATGGAGTACCAGAGACTCAGCTTATCATGCAGTACCTTCCTATAACTCTAGAGTTAGTGATTCCTGCAACCATCCTCACAGTCATCATAGGAATAGTCATGGGGGCTATATCAGCGTCCAACAGGGGGAACTGGAAGGATCTCCTCGTGAAGGGGATTTACCTTACCTCATGGTCCTCTCCTTCTTTCTTCATTGCCACTGTAATACTCTTGATCTTTGCCTATGACTTGGGACTTTTCCCGTCTTCTGGAATGGTCAACCCCCTCCTCACTCCTCCGCCTAACGTCACTGGATTTCCAATACTTAACGCAATCATAGCTGGAGATACTACATACCTAGTCAGCTCAAT
Organism: Sulfolobus sp. UBA167; assembly: GCA_002495845.1. Classification (GTDB taxonomy): domain Archaea; phylum Thermoproteota; class Thermoprotei_A; order Sulfolobales; family Sulfolobaceae; genus Sulfuracidifex. The sequence continues at coordinate 2,991 of DAHF01000104.1, read as the reverse complement.
AAGGCACATGGTACTCCCCGTCGTTTCAATTGCGCTGGTCAGCTTCGGCGTGATAACGAGGTTGGCTAGGAGCTCCCTCATAGAGAGCCTCGAGTCTGACTTCTCCAAGTTGTCGTTAATGAAGGGGAAGACCAAGTCTCAAGTGACGTATGGAGTTGCACTTAGGAACGGATCTTTACCGATAGTGACGCTAGTAGCTCTACTGTTCGCCCAGTCAATAGCCGGAGACGTTGTAGTTGAGGACATCTTTGACTATCACGGGCTTGGATACTACCTTCTTACTACTGGGATATATCAGCTAGACTATGTCGCCCTCTTAGACATAACTTTAATTGACGGAGTATTGGTGATAGTAGCTAACTTAATTGCAGATATCTTATACGCTGTACTAGACCCTAGGGTGAGGATATCATGACTGAAACAGCGAAGGAGAACAAAAAAGATGTAAAGGAAGAGCCGACTTCAGGGATAAAGTTTTACTTCCACGCAATAAGGAGGGACAAGCTGGGTTTCCTTGGATTGATCATAGTCCTCTTCTTCTTCGGTTGGTCAATCCTAGAAGGGGCATTACAGTTAATAGGAGGGTATATCCACCGCGAGTCCTTGGGGTGGGCACTCCTTCCGAGCGACCCGCTGAAGCCATCCCTTTTCAACGCTTTCCATCCACCTGCACTTTCGTGGACTTACCTCTTGGGCGCTAACGCAGAGGGGGAAAGCATCCTTTCTAGGATATTCTACGCCATGCCTAGGGACGCTCTGGTATCTGTGGTCGTCGTCCTCCTAGCAGTTGCGGTAGGAATGTTGATAGGAGTGATAGCAGGTTACGTTGGGGGCATAGTCGATGACCTACTCATGAGGCTCACTGACGCAATCCTAGCATTCCCTGCAATAATACTAGTTATCGCAGTAGCCGAGATCCTCAAGGGAAACTTCAACGCTGTAATAGTAGGGCTGAGCTTAGTGTGGTGGCCTACATACGCTAGGCTGTTCAGGGCACAGACCCTGAAGATAAAAGAAATGGACTACATCACCGCGGCGAAGCTCTATAGCGTATCTAAGGTTAAGTTCTTCTTTAAGTACCTCGTCCTCAATACCATAGACCCCATAATAGCTTACTCCGCTCTGGACTTCGGGAACGTGATTTTAGCGTACTCGACTTTAGCGTTCTTCGGCATCGGAGTGACGGTGAACATACCAGAGCTAGGAGAGATGGCCTCAGATGGGCTTTCAGGATTACCCTTGTACTGGTGGTGGCCTATTTTCCCCAGCCTGACTATCTTGATAATAGTCCTAGGCTTCGTGTTACTTGGAGATAGGTTACAAGACATAATACAAGGTAGATTGGCATGACATTGCTTCACATAGAGAACCTACAAGTCTCGTACAAGACCTTGAGAGGAGAAGTGAGGATACTCGATGGAGTTGACCTCGATATAGACAAAGGGGAGATCGTCGGTGTAGTAGGTGAGAGCGGTTCGGGCAAGTCCACTCTTGGACACTCCATAGTTAGGCTACTGCCTTACAACGCTAAGCTACAAGGCAAAATACTCATAGAAGACTTCGACGTTGTAAAGGCTAGCGAGAAACAGATGTACTCCTTGAGAGGTACCTCAGTCTTCATGGTTTTCCAGAACCCCCTCAACAGCCTAAACCCGGTGAAGACTGTGGGACATCAACTGATCGAGACCTCCTTAATTCGTCATCAGAAGGAAGGCAAGAAGGTAGACAAGGATGAGGCATACAGGGAATCGATAAGCGCATTGAAGGACTTGAGGTTACCTGACCCGGAGAACATAATGAAACGTTATCCACATCAGTTATCAGGAGGTCAGATCCAGAGGATAGTCATAGCGATGTCTATGTTGCTCAAGCCTAAGATATTGATAGCCGATGAACCAACCTCCGCCTTAGACGTAACAGTTCAAGCCCAAGTCGTGAAACTTCTGAAGCAACTCAACTCTGAGTTAGGAGTATCCGTAATATTCATAACTCACGATATAGCACTAGCATACGCTATATCAAGCAGGATCCTCGTTCTATACGGCGGACAAGTAATGGAGGACGGTCCCAGCGAAGACGTAATTAAGGTACCTCTACATCCTTACTCTCAGGGACTAATCTCGAGCATACCGAATATAAACAAGAGCGAAGGGAAACTGAAGGCTATCCCAGGTAGCCCACCTTCTTTCACCAACCTCCCTAAAGGTTGCAGGTTTTACCCTAGATGTGAGAAAGCCATGGACAAGTGCAGAGAACAAGTCCCCGGGATATTGTACAAGGGAAATAGGCACTTGAGGTGTTTCCTCTATGAGTGAATTGTATAAAGTAGAGAACCTAACGAAGCAGTTTCAGGCTTATAAGAGAAACTTAATTGAGTCTCTTTATAGGAGGTGCATACCTCAAGTCAAGGCTCTTGAGGACGTGTCTTTCAGCATCAGAGAGGGAGAGGTAATGGGCGTGGTAGGTGAGAGCGGTTCGGGGAAGACAACCCTAGGCAAAATAATGGCAATGATAGAGACTCCAACGCGCGGGAAGCTAACATTCATGGGAAAGGACATCATGACAAACAGAGACGAACTGATGAAGAACATAAGCATGGTCTTTCAGAACCCCTTTACTTCAATGAACCCCAGGATGAAGGTGAAAGAAATAGTTTCAGAGCCTCTGGGGAAATACGATGAAGATAGAGTCAAGGAGACTCTATCCATGGTCGGTCTGGATTTCAAATACGTAGGTGAAAAGCTACCTAGGGAGTTGTCCGGCGGTCAGCTCCAAAGGGTAGCCATAGCAAGGGCTCTCTCTAAGAAAGTCAAGTTCCTTATCTTGGACGAGCCCACTTCTGCCTTAGATGTCTCAGTCCAGGCTCAAGTTCTCAACATGCTCGTTGACCTGCAGAAGGAAACAGGAATATCTTACCTATTTATCACGCATAACATAGCCGTTGCTAGGTATATCTCAGATAGAATCATGGTACTTTACGCAGGTAAAGTA
>DAHF01000023.1:587-3426 GCA_002495845.1 Sulfolobus sp. UBA167 | reverse complement strand
TTCATACAAAACTTAAATTCATGGGAGGTCAAGCGAACGGCAAATTCTTGTCGCATCCAGACAAGTATCTCTTGACACACCTGAAGGAGGTCGGGGAGAACGCTGAGGCGTTAGCCCCGCCCAACATGAAGGTAGCTGCTTACATAGCAGGCTCACATCACGACTTGGGGAAGTATACCAAGTTCTTTCAGTCCCACTTGCGGGGAGAGCCCGCGAAATGCTCAGACCACGCCGGGATCTCAGCGCTCTACGCTTTCACCACCGCCAAGAAGGCTGGGTTGGACGACCTCATGTCGTTCTTCGTCATGGACGCGGTGAAGTCCCATCACGGCAAGCTCCGTGGCTTGAGCTCCGCGAAGAGATGGCTCTCCACGCTGAAGGATGACCTGGAGGACACGCCGAAGGAAGGCCAGAAGGACGACGTGAAAAATTGCCTCCAACTCCAGCAGGAGGAGGTAGAGAGGAACGCTTCAGAGACGTCTAGCCTGAAGTATCCTCCCACCCTTCACATGGATCTGGAGAGGACGGTCCGAGACGCGTGGAGGACATTGCATGGGCTCTTGAACACCAATCATTCTTGGGGAGAGTACTTCATGGGAGAGCTCCTATTCTCTTGCCTCATAGACGCGGACAAACACAGCGCATCCGGGAACCAGTTCTCCTCCTTCTCTCCCCTCTCTCTACAGGACGTGGTGAAGTTCCATGACTCCCTCAAATCCAATAGTCCCATGAACGACTTGAGGGAGAAGTTGTATCACGGGGTTTTGTCGTGGAAGAGAAACGAGAGCGTTGCGGGGATAATCTCCCCCACGGGGACCGGTAAGACGATCTCTGGAATCCTCGCAGCAGTAAAGGATAGTAGGAGGATCATATATAGCCTTCCATTCATAAGCATAGTTGAACAGAACTACGACGTAGCTAGTAGCATCTTCCCAGGGGAGGTCCTGAAGTTCCACCACATGTCCTTTCCCGACACAAATGACGACGAAGACGTGAGCGCGGAGGATAAACTTCTCATGGCAGAGTCCTGGGACTATCCCATGGTCGTGACCACCTTTGAGGGGCTCCTCGCGACTCTTCTCTCCCACAGGAACGTGAACTTGAAGAGGCTCCACAGCTTGTATGGTTCCGTGGTGATCCTCGACGAGGTTCAAGCCATCCCAGCGGAGAAGTGGTATTTGGTGAGGAAAGTCCTCGAAGAGGCATCCAAGTCGCTCGACATTCACTTCATCCTCATGACTGCTACCATGCCAGCCCTCCTCGAGCCGAAGGAAGTCCTAGACCCCCTCAAGGGGATGGAGCCCAACCGCGTAGAGGTGAACTTCGTAGATGAGGAGGTCACCCCAGAGGAGCTCGCAAAGGAAGTCTTGGAGGTCAATGAAGGTAGCGTAATGGTGGAGCTCAACACTATATCTTCAGCCGAGAGGGTGGCAGACTACCTCAAGGGGAAAGTAGACGTCGAGTTCCTCTCCACTCATGTGACCCCACGGGACAGGAAAATTAGGATAGAGGAAATGAAGAGGAAACTGAACAGAGGAGACCGTTTCGTCCTTGTAACTACGCAAGTTGTGGAGGCAGGGGTAGACGTGGACTTCCCCGTGGTGTTCAGGGACCTCGGACCTCTTGACTCCGTTGTTCAAGCATCCGGCAGGTGCAACAGGAACGCTAGGCTGGAGAAGGGTAAGGTATTCGTGAGGAGGGTCAGGAGAGAGGGGAGGCCAACGGACTTCAATTTAGTCTATGGAAAGTTCACCGAGGAAGTTACGATGGACGTGATCAAGCCACACTTCTGTGAGAGGGACTTCAGGGACATGTTGAAGGCTTACTACGACAAGCTCAAGGAGAAGAGGGACTTGTGCAACCAATCCCTTGGAGTTGAGGAAAAAGCCAGACAACTGTCTTACGACGAGATTAACTTCTCCCTGATAAAGGAGGAGCCTAAGTATACCGTCATGGTGATGGAGAACCAGGAGGCGGAAGCCAGGCTAGATAACCTGAAGAAAGCCCTCAAGATGAAAGGGTACGAAAGGAGGGTAGAGGTGAAGAAGTGGAGGGCGCTGAGCGAGGAGTACATGGTCAAGGTATGGGAGAAGCCTGATCTGGAATATGATGAGAAGCTGGAGATTTACATAGGGGGGAAGGACTCTTACGACAAGCTTAAGGGATTCTTGGTGAAGGGGAAGGAGGAGTCCTTACTTTGGTAACTCGAGTTGCCACATGATAAAATTTGTTCTGTGAGGAATACCTCACTTGGCTACCCNNGGAGGAATACCCCACTTAGTTACCCTGAGGCTTCCGCAGTCGCCATAAATCTCAGGAGTTCTGCTTTGGGACTTCCGAGATTCAGTAAAAGTTAAAGAGCTCTCGCTAGCCTAAGTTCTAGAACTTGAGACTGATTGAAAAGAGGATGAAAGTAATTTAATAGTAATTAAATATATATTCAGCAGATTATATATTCAACAGATCAACTAGCTAAGGAGTTCTAGACAATTCGCAGTGTCGTTGATTGACATCCTCCGAGCCTTGAATTCCACCTCATCGATCGTTTACATCTCCGTTGCACCGAATCAGAGAACTCCATTGAGGAGTCAATGTCGCGATCTCTCTCGTGAGCACATGAACGGAGAATCGAGGATAGTTAGAGCCACTTTCATCTTCTATTCCTACTTAGGACACGTCAAGGAGTGAAATGCGGGAGCGTATTCCACGGTCTGTGCTCTCTTCCAATCCACCATTGAGCATGATGCATTAGAGATCCCTGAACTGTTGGGCAACCTATTAACGTGACGAATCATGTCTCACCCTGGATTAATCACGTTAGAACCTGGTTTTTTGCTGA
>DAHF01000023.1:0-549 GCA_002495845.1 Sulfolobus sp. UBA167 | reverse complement strand
GATTTTTCCGCTACTCTTCGTTGAATACTTTTGAAGGTGAGACATGGACTTCGAGCGATGAGCCTCGTCTGAGCGAGTTAACATTCTAACGTAATGATCATCGTCATTTCCCCACCGTTCATGTTGAGCCTAACGCTACCTTTAGCTCAATCTCTGTCGTCTCTTTCTCTAAGTAGTTTTAGAATACACTACCATGACCAATTACTAATAAGTTATGTTATCAACCTTCAAATGTGTTTGGGCACTTTAGAACGTGAAAACGCTGATGTATTGTCAATCTGTCGTTAAGTGCATATCTTTATTTTTTTCCTGTCGCTCTTTTCCCTGTCCTTATCCTTCTTTTATGGCTTCTATAATCTGATAGTTTGGATTTACTAAACATCGATGTTTAGCCTGGGCCTATCAGTCTACTTCTCGGCTATGTAGGACGTCAAGCATCATTTGTATATTTTAATAATAAGTTATTTATTTTTTAATATTGTATATTTCAGATAGTAGAAGGAAGTCAAAAATTCGGCAGTGAAAGGGAAACCGAAATATGTTTTTAAA
>DAHF01000070.1 GCA_002495845.1 Sulfolobus sp. UBA167 | reverse complement strand
CGCCCCCTTAAACCCCTGTTAAGACAAAAAATGAAAGTAAAACAAGACAGGATTTTAATATAAAAAAATTGAAATGATATTTTCATGGATGACAAGTGATAGACTAACTTCTCTGGCTTAACGCTATGTCCTCTAGCTTCTTGGACTTGGTTTCCTTGACGACGATCACGCTGATAACTAAAGCTATCACCGAAGTCAAGCCGAATAGCGTGAGTGAGTGCGAAAGCCCAAGTTCCTTCACCATCGAGGGGAAGAAGAAAACCCCTAGTACTGCGCCTATCCTGCTGAAAGCAGTAGTTATCCCCTGCGCTGTAGACCTGACAGAGGTAGGAAACACTTCTGTAGGATAAAACAATGTCACGGCTCCGGCCCACTGCTCCATGGCTACGAAAAGCATGAAGTAAGGTACGAGCGACGTTCCAGACACAGAAGTGACACCACCTACGAGCAGGAGCACAGACATCGATAGCAACCCGGCTATCAAGGTGAACCTCCTACCTAACGTGTCAACCACGCCCTCTGCAACCAAGTATCCTACTAGCGCGCCTATGGATATGAGTACAGTGCCGTAGAGCGTCTCGTACTCTGAGGGGAAGGCAAATTCCCTTAATAGAGATGGATAGTAAAGTCCTATACCATAAGATGCGACGTCGAATAGGAACCATACTGCGGAGAGCGAGAGCAAGGTCGCACCTACCTTTCCCTTTAACAGATCCTTCCACGTCACTCCGTTATCCTTAAGTGCTGGATAGTCTAGTTTTCCTTTAGACGCGAGCCACCTCGGGGACTCAGACAGCTTTATCCTCCCTGCAATTATCGGTATAGCCATCACTCCTCCCACGGCAAAAGAGTACCTCCAGAAGTAGCTACCCGTGTGCAGGAACAACAAGTTCATGAACGCTGAGAACAAAGTACCGAGCCAGTACATCGACACAGAACCAGTCAAGTACTTCCCCCTAGACTTGGAAGGAGAGAACTCAGACACCACCGTACTGCTTATAGGGTAGTCCCCTCCTATGCCTATCCCAAGGAGGAAGCGAGAGACGAATAGCTGTATGAAGTCGTTAGACAGAGCTGACAGTATAGCGAACACTGAGAAGAAGAACAAATCTATACCCATGAGCTTCTTCCTCCCAAGCTTGTCAGACATAGCTCCGAAGAGCACAGCACCTACTGCCATCCCCATGAGGGAGGATGAAGACACCAATCCCTCTTGGTATGGGTTCAAGGACATCTCCTTACCCAAGAAGAAAAGGGCGAATGATATCACAGACAAATCATAGCCGTCTAGGAAAAACCCTCCGGAAGAGAGGAAGAAAGACCTGAATTTTCCCGACAAGTTATCGAAGTCCACGGCATTATTCATGCGGGGGAAGTTAAAAAGGAGATATGATTAAGATTTCAAAGCTAAACTATAAAATCCCCTTCCTCGTCTCTCCCTTCCTATGTTGCTTAAAGAATTTAAACCCGTATAAACTTTACTACTGTATGAAAGTAGTTTTGTCCTGCATGGACTACAGGTTAACGGAAGAGGTAATGAAAGAGATTGGAGACAACGTCCTGGTGATAAGGAATGCCGGAGCCAACGTGAACGCAGTGAAGGAAACGCTCAAGAAGCTGAACCCGGAGGAGGTAATTTTCATGCCTCACACGGACTGCGCTGCGATGAAGCTTGTGAAGAGAGTCCTTTCAGGCGAGAAAGTTGACAGCGAAGTTGAAGATAAGCTTGTCTCCCAGTTCAAGGGCAAGGACGCGGAAGACTTGGACAGGGTGAACGCAGAGCTTGGGGAGAAGTTGCTGAAGGAAGTTTTACCAAACGCTAAGGTAATCACTAATTTAGTTGACGTTGGGAGGATAAAGTGGCCTGAAAGGAAGGCAGTTTACTATATCCTGAAGAGCTCCTCTAGCTACGATGAGGACATGTTAGGTGGTTACATCCTCCAAGCGCCGTCAAGGGATGACCTGAGCGCTGACGTGAAGATAGCCGAGTCTTTAGGGCTAAAGCTACAGAAGTCAGAGCTCTGAAGAACGAGGGTCTCATTGCCATCTATTCTTTCTATTCACTTTTTCTTTAGGAAGGTTAAGTAAGTCTCAAGCTATTTTTTTGTTTTTTCCTTTTCCCTCTTCCCTCTCCTTTCCTTTTCCTTTCCGTTCTCTCTTCATCCTTTCTTCTTTCATCCTTCCTTTTCCTTCCATCTCTTATCTCTTTTTCCTCTCTTCTTTTTTAGAAGGGAAAACAAAGGAAGTCTCTTTGGCAAATTTCTTTCACTCATTATGACATGTCTTCCTCTTGTAGTTCCTCTCAGCTTCATTTTCCTGCATTAGTCAATTTCCATGGCGAGCCCCGGGGAAAGATTATAATATTTGGTTTCTAGAAGAGATCAATGGGGCTGTAGTCTAGCTTGGACCAGGACGCAAGGCTTGGGCCCTTGAGGTCGGGGGTTCAAATCCCCCCAGCCCCACTGTTTCATGAGAAAGAGCTAAGCAATGTCCTTACTTCGCTTTTCTTCGTTCTCCTCGTGTAATTACTGAAAGAGTTTCAAGGTTTCATAACAGGGGTTATTTCCTTTCAGCCATAGTCTAGCCGTGCATTGAGGCCTTATAAAAGGGTTGAGAACGGGAACATTATTGAATTCAAATATACTGAAAAAAAGGATGATGGACAATAATACTGAAAAAAAGGGAAAGAAAATAATATTGAAAGAGCTAGTGTTTGCATAGTATTAATCGGTGGAGAGCAACAGAGGTCTATGTGAGTTATGAGACGTTTTAAACCTCAGGCATAGGGCTAGCTGAGTTCTAGAACTCAAGTGCTATACTTCCCTATACTTCAGGATGTAATTGTCATGTCCTTGGTATGTGCGCTTTTGCGAGTTCTAGACGAAGGTCAGATTTCATGAGAGCGTATAGCATTTCATGGGGGAATGTCATACTATTCATTGGTACTTACGTCGCGTCAATAACGAACCATGGGAATACAAGACGTTGAAGACCCATCAATTGAACCGTGAAAACTAGATTCAATTTAAACGCTTGGTATTTTCCCATGTCTTATTCCCTTCGTTTTTCCACTAACGAGATGGCTAGCCTTCAATTTCATGTTAGCTTACGTTGACTCACGACGTATCAGCACTGTACGTATCAAGCATAACTGGGCACTCAATTACACGTCTTCATGTAAACTAAGCTAAGATTTCTTCTGCAATCTCTGTGAGACTCTCTGACGTACAATTATGAGGTCACGCGTACCTTTTCTATACTAAGAAAGATATAAAGCTTGTTAAATATTTTTTATTTAAAGACCCCTTATTCTCTCGTTTTCTGTTAATTCCTCGTTCTCATTTTTTTCTTCTTTCATCTACAACACGTTCTTTCTAAACATTTTAAAGGAAAAGTTCTTCTTCTCAGGAGTTAACATATCTTTAATAAAACTGATGCGCGTCATTAACGTGACTTGTTTACGAGATTATATAGGGATACCTAGTCGTAAGTTTTATATGTAGTTCACAACCTATATGTATAATGTCGAAAACCCCTCCGGGAGAAATCCTCCCGGGGAGTTGAGACACATGGAGAAGCAAGAACCCCGAGCTTTAAGGTCGGGAAACCTTGCTTCTGACAGGGGAAGTTGGACGGTGAAAGATCTTCCGTCCCCTAATTCCGGTTGATCCTGCCG
>DAHF01000122.1 GCA_002495845.1 Sulfolobus sp. UBA167 | reverse complement strand
ATCTAATGATATTGGTTCCAGATATATACTGTCGTTATAGAGAAATATTGCATAATTTCCTAAAAACCCCTGAGGAGGTGTTGAGGCTTTGAACACGCTCATGTTTTGCAAGTCTACAACGGTGTAGATCCCCTTGTTGTAGAAGATAATGATATTTAGGCCCTCGTTTACGTAAACCCACTGGAACGTCTTCACCAATTCCTTCTTAAAGGTGAACAAACCATCGCTGTTCAGTATAACAAGCCTTTTGTTATAGTTCAACAAGATACCATCTTGTATCTTACCGTTAACAAAAAACCTATACTGCGATAACGTTAAAGGAGTGAAGTTAGCTTCAATCTCGCTGTTTTTAGAACTCACTAAGACACTGTACGAGAAGGAGGGAATAATGATCGCAGGAAGAAGAATAGTGCCATTCTGGCTTTCAGTGCTGATGTTTATATTCTGAAAAGCGATGTTCGTGAAGTTTGTAATCGGAGAAGACACTATGATAACAGGGGGTAATACAATGGATTCTATATATGATTTATTATGATAAAATAAAAATCTATAGAATAAATTATTTCTAAGAATAGGAGATAAGTTCAGGTTCTCTGAAACAGTTTCGTTCATGTAATGCCATTGAAGCCAAGAAGAATTGTAGGCTATAAATCCATCATCAAGAATAGAAATATGTTTATTATAAAAATTGTAGACATCTGTCACTTTCCCCTCTGTTACATTAAACGTTAAAACTTTTGTTTCATTGTTGTTTTCGTCAATTATGTAGACCATTCCCCTTTCTACTGTTAAAGAAATAGTATGTGTTGAATAAATAACTCGGGTTCCATTTTCTTCACTATTCAACACTATAGATATAATAGAATTATAGGAAGAATAGGAACATATTGACCCCGACGGTAAATTCAAAGGGATATTGTATACCGTTGCCTTATCGGAAGTCACATTGAGGATGCCTATTCCAATTCCATATACTTTTGGATAAAAATTAAAAGATAGATAAGGAGGATATATTAAATTCGTATCTGAAATATTAAAATTAGTACTACTATTAGTAGAACTATTATTAATGATTAAATCAAATCCTATAATTAAATCTTTCCATACATATATATATGAATTGAGAAATAAATAGCTGGAATTAGCTAGAGTGAAGTTTCTCGGATAAATTATGTAATTTTTACATAGATGTCCCCCTTTCAATATCACGGCATGGAGTAACTGAAATGATTCTACCTCAGATAAGTTCAGGGCATCCCAGATCCCATTTCCCTCATTATAAACTACTTTCAATTTTTGTATAAATTTCTCAATTGATAGTTGATAAGGTAAATTAGGCTGGTCAGGCATCCATGGACAAGTTTCATAGTAAATTATATCTTTTCCATCATAGAAACACATGAAAGGTTGAGAGCTTACTTTAATCCTGGGCAGATACTGGGAAATGTTTTTATTTTCCTCAACTGTTGAATTTATTGAAAGATAACAAAGGGGAATCTCTTTCTTCTCAGTTCCGTTTATTAAAAGGAGGTTAACGGAGTAGTTTGAGGCGAGAATCTTATAACCTACTGGATCGTGTGCTTTCATGATCGTAATCGATGGGTTAGATGCGTTTACTCTCACGCTAGTAGTCAAACTAATCATTATGAGAATTAAAATTAATAGCGCCTTGTTAGAATTAATCACAGTTAATAGGACTAATATACTCTTATTTAAAAATTATCCAAATTTGATGGGTAGGAAACCCAGAGATATATAAGAATCATGAAGCGCGGAATCGAAACCCTAAGGCGGGCATCAGTAGAGTGTTAGACGTTCTTACATATAAATATAAGGAGGCTATCCATCCNNGGGTCTTCTTCCCCCCCTTAAACCCCCTTAAGATAAAGAGTCATACTTTTTTCCTCCTTTTCTTCTTCCCTTTTCTCTTGTCCTTCTTCCCTTTTTTGTACCTTTTACTTACACTTGTTCTCTTTATATTTATTTTTATCCATTGTCTTCTTTTTGCTAAAAGGAGAATTTCTATGAGCGCTCCCGCTACGGTGAGAGAGTAACCAACTAACCTTGGGTAAAACCCGTAAAAGAGCCTCACACCTGAGAACCTTATCGAAGCGTTTCCTTCTCCCTCGAGGGCGTAAGTTCCGTACGTCCTTAACTTAGAGCTCGAGCTCAATTTTAACGTGGCCGTAGAGTTGGTGAATACGAAAGTCCCATTATAGACGTGTATCTCCGACTTAGTGAACCAAGGAGGAGATGTGAAGTTCGAGGTCACGGTATATGAAGAGCTGAGGGGTATCGCTACTAGGGAAAAAGCGACGATCAGAAGTCCCAAAGAAGCTAAGGTATACCCTATCATATCTCGATGCACCTAAACCTATACAGAACGAAGGATAGGAAAGCTAAATCTGCAATCACTAGGAGAGTGATAGGCACTAAACCTAGAAAGCTAAAAGCTAAGTAAGCGAAAAGCGACACGACAGACCCCATGAAAGTCCTGAACGTCTTCCTGAGCAACAAGGAAGAAGTATAAGAGGCGTTAGCTACGAACATGTATCCTATCAGTTCATTTAAGACCCATGAGAAGTAGTTGAATGAAGCCAAGGCGAAGACCAGAGCTTCCATCATCAAGAACACTGATATTGGATAAAGAATGTCGAGGATGTACGCGTAAATGAAGGCTTTAAACTTTCCCTCCATCTGGACGAAAGTCAGGAACGTCCCGTCGGACAAGTCTTGAGACATCCAGAAAGCTGAGTTCCTCACCGGTATTATTGAGAACATAGCAGTCACGAACGTTATCATGAAATTCACGAATGATTCCTCTTTCCCGGTCACATCTCTGGTGTAAGGGAATTTCAAGTTGAACGCTATTATTATTGACGAAGCCAGAATGAACGATATCTCCACTAGTACTAATGCCCCTGTAGAGCCGTATTTATGTCTAGACATGAGCGATAACGTCCCCATGCCTTTCACTTTTCAGATTCTTTCAATTCCATCCTAGCTCGCCCAAAACGCTCTTCTCAAGTATGGAGTTTCTGATGAACAGTATCCTGACTCCTTCGGACGTCAATGTCTTCACGAACTCCGCCAAGTCTCCCTTGAACTTAATCTCGTTTCCCTTCACCTCGATTTCAAAGCCCTTTGAAGCGTTAATAGCTTTCTTTATGTCGTCTACTACCACGTAGAACTCCTCCATTAAGTCATTCCTAATTAAGGAAGAGACGGAGTTCATGTATTTCAATATTCCACCGTTTATCCCTATTAAATGAGTTGAAATTGAAAGTAGTTCCGATGCGAGGTGGGAAGAAACCATCACAGTTATACCCATCTCCTTGAGGTCCAGGAATGTGTTGTATACTTCAAACCTAGATGCTATGTCGAGGTTCGCTGTGGGCTCGTCTGCCAGGACTAAACTCGGATCCTTGATGAGGGAAAAGATTATTTGAATTTTCTGTTTAGTACCAGTAGAGAGATCCTTTATCTTGTTCTTTAAAAATTTGGACGCGTTGAGGTTCTCTATAAGGGGCATGACGTCTGACATCGTCTTCCCGAACTTGGAGGCAGTCTCTCTTAACACGTCATTTACAGTCAGGAACGGGGGGAGATATGTCCTATCCAGAATGAGAGACATCCTCCTTTGGACATCATAGTTGCTCCAAGGGTCCTTCCCTAGCACATTGATGAACCCGCTGGTCTTCTTCAACATCCCGGCGATAAGCTTGATGAGGGTTGATTTCCCTGCACCGTTTGGACCTACGATGGCAACTATGCTTCCTTCCGGGACCTCGAAGGAGAGGGAGTGCAGAGCTTCGTAATCACCG
>DAHF01000101.1:2762-2991 GCA_002495845.1 Sulfolobus sp. UBA167 | reverse complement strand
AGAAGACAGAAGACAAGAAAGTGGAGAGAGAAGCCAAGCTGAGGATAGGTGGAATGCACTGCGCTTCATGCGTAAACACTGTCTCCCAAGCCCTGAGGAACGTGAAAGGAGTGGAAGACGCGAACGTCAACCTGGCTACTTCCTCCGCAAGGGTGATAATGTCAAGCAACGTGAGGCTGAGGGACGTAGTTAGGGCAGTCAAGAAGGCCGGGTATGACGTGTTGACCTC
>DAHF01000101.1:0-2696 GCA_002495845.1 Sulfolobus sp. UBA167 | reverse complement strand
TAGTCCAAGTGCTTGACAACCCAGGACTTGGCACCCTCAACGTGGAGTACAACCCTGAGGAGACATCGATACAGGTGATAGCACAGTCGCTCTCACGTGAAGGCTACCGCGCCACGGTCGTCGAATCCGGGAAGGAAGAGGACGTGGTGAAGAAGGACTTCAAGGAGAGGTTGATCGCTCTGCTAGTAGGTTTGGTCATGCTCCCCGCTGTGCTCCTCACACATGGCTTACTCCAGCTTGTCCTCTCAATCCCGATCCAATTCTACTCTGGAATGACGTTTCACAAGGGGTTTTTGAGGGCTTTGGAGAACGAGAACGCCAACATGGATACCTTAGTATCGCTATCATCTAACATACTTTGGTTCTCCAGCGTGTACTTCCTGCTCGTGAGGAGTGAGACGTTCTTTGACGTAGCTTCCATGCTGATAACTTTCATACTGATAGGGAAGACGTTGGAGGCATACCTCAAGTACAAGATCTCATCCCAAGTAAAGGTGCCAGAGCTCAAGGCTATCACGAAGGACGGTAGGACGGTGAACGCAAGGGACCTTAAGGAAGGTGACATGGTAGTGGTGAAGTCAGGCGAGACAATACCAGCAGACGGGATTCTTGAGGAAGGGAGCGGATTGGTAGACGAGTCGCTCATGACCGGCGAGAGCGAGCTTGTCTCCAAGTCCAAAGGGGATAGGCTTATAGCAGGCTCAATTCTGGTCTCAGGCTACCTTGAGGAATACGTCACCACGCCCTTCGAGCGGAGCTACATCAACACGGTAGTTGAGACCCTCCGTGAGGCTTACAACGCTAAGGTCTCAATTCAGAGGGCAGTGGACAAGGTATCTTCCTGGTTTACCCCCACGATACTTCTCATCTCAGGTATCACGTTCGGGATATGGTTTGGATTGACGGGAAACGCGGTAGCGTCGATGCTCTTCGCAGTCTCGGTCTTAGCAGCAGCTTGTCCCTGCGCGCTTGGCTTGGCCACGCCCATGGCCATCCTAGCTAAGGTGAATAGGGCAATGAAGAAAGGGATCATCATAAGGAACGGGTCCTCGTTGGAGGATCTAAATAAAGTGAAAGTGATAGTCCTTGATAAGACCGGGACGTTAACAACTGGGAACTACAAGATAAGCGACTTCAAGGAGTTCATACCAAACTCGATGGAGATGGCGTCAGCTCTTGAGGGGAGGAGCTCTCATCCTATAGCAAGGGCGTTCCCGAACTCTAAAATGAAGGTAGAGTCCTTCGATGAGTTCGTCGGCAGTGGGATTTACGGTAGGGTAGAAGGTCACGATGTGATAGTGGGAAAGCCTTCCTTCGTGATGCAGAACTGCGACGTGGGAGAGGAAAAGGAAGGAGATATCCTAGTCTGTGTAGATGGCAAAATAGGCGCTTCTATAACCCTTGAGGAGGAACTCAGGGAAGGAGCAGTGGCCTCAATTGAGTACCTGAAGAGGAGCGGGTTTCAAGTCATGGTAGCTACAGGGGACTCAAGCAAGTCAGCCGACGAAATAGGGAAGGTCTTAGGGATAGAAGTCCACAAAGGACTATCGCCGGAGGAAAAGGCTGACCTAGCTAGAGGAGCTCTTTTCGTGGGGGACGGGGTAAATGATGCATNNGGAGTTGCAGTTTCTACTGGCTCGGACATAGCCAAGTCCGCCGGTGACCTCGTGATAAGGGACGTAAGCCAGCTCCCAGAGGTGATCAAGTTGGGAAGGAGCACCGAGAGCAAGGTGAAGCAGAACTTGGGTTGGGCATTCGGCTACAATGCGGCCATGCTCCCTCTAGCGTCAGGATTGCTCTATCCAATTTGGTTGCCCCCTGAGTTCTCCGCTCTGGCGATGTCTTTCAGCAGCGTGATAGTCAGCCTATGGTCTCTATTGTGATGCTCTTCTCCTTTTTCTTACTTTCTTTCGTTTGACTGAGTTTGATGCGCACATCCAGACATAAATTTACAAAAACTATGTATTTTTTTCCTACAAAGAGAATAATACATCATAATGTGTTTACATGAAGCAGATTTTCATTTAATTTTGAAATTATATATATAAAAAATGCGTATATCATTTTTTACCAGTCTACTTTGCAGAAAATTTAAAGTGTTGTCCTTCAAAGATTGCTCTATTTTCTCTCGTTCTTTTGAAGTTAGATTAACTCTCAGGGAGACAAGACGATTAATACGTCGTCAATAGAATTGATCAGAAACAAATGACTCTCGTTTTCCTTATCGTCGGTGTTCCCGAACCCCTTTATTGAAGGAAACCTACTCATGACCCTTGCTATCTCTTTCTCTTCCTTTCCTATCACTAGCGCTAGAACAGGGACGCATAGCTGAGAGAGGAAGTCTACGTGCCAGAACATCTTCTTGTCGCTCGATAGATGTCTCGAGATCCTCTTAGCGCAGTTATTCCCACATGATCCTACATAGCAATATAACCCTTCTGATAGCTTGAAATTCTTTGCCCTTGAACTCAAGATACCTTCTTTACAGAGAAATAAAACCAGGTAACCCTTCCTCTTGGTTAAGGAAGTGACTTCATGTAACATGTGCATTGAAGAGCGACGAAAGTCAAAACGGTAACGGTAATTTTGGTGAACTGCACCGCCCTCACGTGGCTTTCTGATTCACAGCCTTGCCAGTAACGAAGCACTGGTAGAGGGCTGAGCTCCACAGCGCTAAGAGTTCCGACCCTGATCTT
>DAHF01000059.1 GCA_002495845.1 Sulfolobus sp. UBA167 | reverse complement strand
TTCTTAGCTATGTAAGACCTCATTCTCATCGTCTCTACTTGATCACCGGTACTAATGGTATATTCGCCAGAGTATTTCATGAAAACTGAAGCCATCATATCTACTGGGTTTGCAACCATGATGTAAAGTGCTCCCCTATTTCTCTTGGTCAATTTGTCAGCCAGATCTATCATTATCTTCGCGTTGTCAACAAATAAGTCCCTTCTGCTCATCCCAGGCTTCCTCGGCTTTCCTGCAGTGATCACTACTATGTCTGCTCCGTTTACGTCCTCTATGTTGTTTGTCCCCAGCACTTCTACCTTGAGTTTTCTCGAAGCTAATGCGTGTCTGAGTTCGTGCTCAAACTTTTCAGGTAGCTCTGGGATTATATCGTAAATTACTGCTTCGTCAATGTAACCCCCCATTATGGTGTTAAATGCGATTGTTTGTCCTATCTTACCAGATCCAATAAAGGCTACTTTTGTCATGATTTATCACATGAGAAACTTCTCATCATTCTTATTTAAATTTACCTCATTAAATTTATTATCATTAATTAAACTAATTAGTTATGGATCTCTCGGATATAATAGCTGAATACGTAGTCTCGGTTCAGGAAGTCGATGACAAAGTTTATGCAGAGGCTAAAAGGAGAGTCCTGGATTCAGTGGCTATTGCACTAGCCTCTAGAGATTCCCCTCCAGCAAAAATAGTCGAGAGCATGAGTGACCTTTATCCCGGGAACACTCCTACCTTGGGTAACTTTTCCACCACTCCTGACCTTGCCTCCTTTTACAACACTTTATTAATAAGATACTTAGACTTCAACGACACTTATCTAGGCTTAGAGCCCCTACATCCCAGCGACATGATAGGGGGATTGTTAGTGGTATCCCCTGAAGTAAAGGGTGAGGACGTAATCAGGGCAATAGCCGTGGGCTACGATGTGGGTGTTAACTTATGTGACACTACTTCCCTAAGAAAGAAGGGTTATGACCACGTAAATTTCCTCGAGATAGCAACGGCTTCAGCCCTCTCAAACCTCCTCAGGTTAGACCGGAATAAGGCAAAGAACGCCATATCCCTTTCAATAATCCCACACGTGGCTTTGAGGGAGACGAGGAGCGGTAAGCTCTCCATGTGGAAGGCTGGAGCAGCTGCTGAGGCCGTCAGGAACGCTGTATTCGTAACTCTCTTAGCTAAATCCGGTTTTACAGCACCCGAGTTACCGTTTTCCGGGGTCTTCGGTTTCTCTTCCATAGTGGCTAGGGATATGGACTTGAGTAAGTTTAGACCAGACAGAAGAGGGATCCTGAGGACCATGATCAAAAAGTACCCTGTAGAATATCATGCGCAAGCCGCAGTAGAGGCCGCATCTGGACTGGAATACCACGGTGAGATAAGGAAAGTGTTAGTAGAGACTTATGAAGCTGGGAAAACGATTCTTGCTGACAGCCGTGAAAAGTGGAGACCTCAAAACAAGGAAACAGCTGATCACAGTCTACCCTTCATAGTCGCGGTAAGCCTAATCAGGAAGGACTTCTGGCTTGATTCTTACTCTTTAATAGGAGAGCTCACATTGGAAAAGCTTATGGACTTAATAGAGGTAGTTGAGAGAGACGATTACACTTCAGTTTATCCTAAAGAGCTCCCTACTAAGATAACAGTGATCACGAATAAGGGAGAGTTCAGTAAGGAGGTCAAAATACCTAGAGGGCATTACGCTAACCCGATGAGCGATGAAGAGTTAGAGGAAAAGGCAAGTAGGCTGGGTTTAAGTAAGAAACAAATTGAACTTATTAAAAATTTTGATACTATAAAGGTGAGAGAGTTTGTCAGAGGTCTTAAGGAAGTCTGATTTCTTGGTTGTACCCGGGGTCTTTAACCCTTTTACTGCTCTCTTAGCTCAAAAGGTTGGGTTTAAGGCGGTCTATCTGTCAGGAGGAGCTTTAACTTCTTCCCTCGGTATGCCAGACCTAGGTATAATCACGTTAGACGAGTTGGCGTGGATGGTGAGAAGGATTAGGGAAGTTACAGATATTCCTATAATTGTCGATGCAGACACAGGCTTCGGAGAAGTTGTGAATGTATATAGGACTGTAAAAGTACTAGAGAGTGCCGGGGCTAACGCTATTCAGATCGAGGATCAGATCTTACCTAAGAAGTGCGGCCATTTAGAAGGTAAGGAGGTAGTGAGACCTAGGGACATGGTGCTTAAGATAAAAGCTGCACTGAAAGCTAGGAAGGATATGCTGATTATAGCCAGGATTGACTCTAGGGCTATTTATGGTTTAGACGATGCTATTACCAGAGCTCAGATTTACTTGGAGGCTGGGGCTGACGTAATTTTTCCCGAAGCACTAGAGAGCAAGGATGAGTTCGAGAGGTTTGCAAGGGAAGTGAAGGCCCCCCTCTTAGCTAACATGACCGAGTTCGGTAAGACCCCCCTAATAAGTGCTGAGGAATTCAAGGCTATGGGTTATAAGTACGTTATTTTTCCCGTTACGATATTTCGGGTCGCAGCTAAGGCCATGAAAGACGCATTAGAAGTTTTGCTCAAGGAAGGAACGCAAAAGAACTTGATGGACAAAATGATGGCCAGAAAAGAGCAATACGAGATTATAAACTACTACTTTTACGAGAACTTAGATAGGGAGTTGACTGAGGGAGGAGTAAAGTCTTGAACGCCCTCTGAGTTAACGTTGCTTTTTTAGTTAAAATTTTAATATTTTTCTTTCATTATTAATTTGAGAAAGATTTATAGTTTACAAATTCAATATAAGTATTTATGAGCCAAGTTAAAGTAAAGGTTTTAATCAATAAATCCCCTCTTAAAGTTCCCTTAGGAACTAAGACCCTAGATGCTGTAAAGCTCATGGCTCAGAATAACGTAGGCTCAGTTCTAATTGTGGATGGTGACAAACCCGTAGGAATATTTACCGAAAGAGACCTCCTGAAAGCAGTAGCTAAAGGAGAGGACTTAAATAAACCTGTAGAGAAATTAGGCACTTACGGTAAGCTAATTACGATCAGGGAAGACGAACCTCTTTCTAACGCAGCGAGACTGATGCACCAATATAACATAAGGCACCTTGTAGTCGTAGATGGTAAGGATAAGGTAGTGGGTATAATCTCCATCCGTGATATCATAAGTGAAAAGCACCTGCTTTCAGCAATTTCCACTAAACCGGATGAGGAATGGGTAGGGGGTGACTGAGGTTGGTTGAGATAAGTAGGGGTCTTGAGGATGTATTCATAAAGACTACTTCACTTACCTTCATTGACGGTCATCACGGGGTATTGCGTTATAGGGGATATGATATAAACGATTTAGTTGAGCATTCTTCCTACGAGGAGTTAATTTATCTAATGTTATATGGAGAGCTCCCCAATAGGAAGCAACTAAATGAAGTGAAGGCTAAACTCAATGAGAATTATGAAGTACCGGAGCAAGTTATTAACGTAATTTACTCTCTACCGAGAAATTGTGACGCAATAGGGATTATGGAGAGTGCCTTTGGCATAATGGCGTCAGTCTATAACCCTAAGTGGGATAAGGAGAAAGATAGAGATAATGCTATCCAAATAATAGCTAAAACAGCCACAGTCGTAGCAAACGTCTTTAGGGCTAAAGAAGGACTGAAGCCTAAGATACCGTCACCTTCCCAAAGTTATGCCACGAGTTTTCTCGAAGCTTCCTTTGACAGAAAAGTAGGCGAAAAAGAAATCAAAGCTATGGATGCAGCGTTAATACTCTATACCGATCATGAAGTTCCTGCATCAACTACAGCCGGTTTAGTAGCTTCTTCTACGTTTTCGGACATGTACTCTTGCATAGTCGCTGCGTTAGCCGCACTTAAAGGGTCTCTTCACGGAGGGGCTGCCGAAGAAGCGTTTAAGCAATTCGTCGAGATAGGCTCACCCGATAAAGTAGACGAGTGGTTTAAGATAAACATCGTCGAGGGAAGGAAGAGATTAATGGGTTTCGGGCATAGAGTATATAAGACATATGACCCTAGGGCGAAGATCTTTAAGAAATTAGCACAGCAGCTGAGTCAAGAAAACCCAGAGATAAAGAAGTACTTAGAAATTGCGGAAAGGCTGGAAAAACTAGGAATTGAAACTTT
Organism: Sulfolobus sp. UBA167; assembly: GCA_002495845.1. Taxonomy (GTDB): domain Archaea; phylum Thermoproteota; class Thermoprotei_A; order Sulfolobales; family Sulfolobaceae; genus Sulfuracidifex. Next base: position 271 of record DAHF01000059.1, on the reverse strand, counting down.
CGGCTCAAAGGGTATCTACCCGAACACGGACTTCTATTCCGGGATAGTTTTCTATGGATTGGGTTTCCCGATTTATATGTATACGGCGTTATTCGCTCTCTCGAGGACCTTAGGTTGGTTAGCCCACTTTATAGAGTATGTAGAAGAACAACATAGACTCATTAGACCCAGAGCTTTATATGTGGGTCCAGAATATAAACATTACGTCCCTATAGATAAAAGGTGAAACTTATTTCCAGAGGGTAAAGCTAAAACTCCTCACGATTAGTGA
>DAHF01000019.1:6230-8768 GCA_002495845.1 Sulfolobus sp. UBA167 | reverse complement strand
AGAACCCAAGGGTAGCGTAGCTGTGGACGTGAACATGAAAGACATCGTTGTTGGGAAGGTGACTATCATTACGTTAGGATATCAACTCGCTTAGCTGACGCTCATCACTGGAAGTACTTGTCTGATCTTCAAAGGCAGTATTTTAAGAGGAGGAGAGAAAGCAAAAAGATTGTTTATAGAATCCAGGAATCACGCTTTGCATGATTTAGTTTACTATTTTTAAAATTAAAATATTTTATATTTAAAATTTTCAAGTTAAATCTAAAAATGATTAGATCGATAGAATAGTATGGTATCAGAAAACGAAATGGCTCCAGACTTCGTGTTGTATAACACTGATCTGAAACCCGTTAAGTTAAGCGACATGAAGGGAAATATCGTAGTTCTCTCGTTTTTCCCCGCCGCGTTCACCTCGGTGTGTACAAAGGAGATGTGTACCTTCAGGGACAGCATGAGCAAGTTCAACGACTTAAACGCTGTAGTTCTCGGCATAAGTGTCGACCCTCCATTCAGCAACAAGGCATTCAAGGAGCACAATAAGCTCAACTTCGAGATACTTAGTGACTACAACAGAGATGTTGTGAAGAAGTACGGAGTGTTATGGGAGTTTCCATCTCTCCCTGGTTACATGCTTGCCAAGAGGTCAGTGTTCGTGATCGATAAGAATGGCGTGATAAGATATAAATGGATCTCAGACGACCCTGCTGTCGAGCCCCCTTATGACGAGATAGAGAAAGTAGTAAGCTCTCTGTGAATGTTTTACACTACATTAAGCGCAAATCTTTACCTTAGGTGAAATAGAACCTAATTTTACCTTAAGTGGATATAAAGGAAGAAAGACTCCTTCCGGAGAAATGAATAGCCCTATCTTTAAATGCTTCTTTTTTCATGTCCTAATGACAGTCACTGACGGAAGTCATCAAGACTTATTAAAGCAAAGGTTCAGGTACGTCTCTCTAGCAATCCCATGTGAGACATTAGCAAAATTAAGTTGCGGGCTGAACTACTTAGCGTGAAGTTCCTCTGGGAAGGTGAAGCTTTGAAGCAGGAATTGAGTGAATAGTTCGCTTTCTTTTTACCTCTCTATCTCCTTCATATTTTTTAATTATTCATTGATATATATCTTTTTACATTTTTATGTCTCTTATCATGTGATAAAGTTTTCATAGCTTGAGGCGGAGTTTGTTAAATATTAGTAAAATATTGGTGAAGATCTTATGTATGAAATGAAACTTATTTAAACAAGAGATTTAAATCTTTTTAAGCTCCTCCCTTAGCTTAAGTTATGGAAAACAAAGAGAAGGTTGAAAATTCATTTAATTCCACGATCACAAACAAGGACATTCTTCCGGTCAGCACGTCGCTCAAGAGATGGGGAGCGTTTGACTTCGGCATGATATGGATTGTTATGAGCGTGGGGGCGCTAACGTGGGAATACCCTTGGTTCGGAATCTTCCTAGGTCTACCGTGGGGAGTTGCACTGTTGATGGAGTTCCTCGGAAACGTGATCGTCCTAATTCCAATGATAATACAGTCTCATGCTGGAGCAAAGTATGGGCTCGCTGAACCCCAGATTACAAGAACAAGATGGGGAATATGGGGAGCCCAGCTACCGTCCATAATTAGGTCTATAATAGGAACTGGATGGTGGGGTATTCAGCTATTCATATTCACAGAGATCGTGGCGGGAATCTACCTATATGCTACAGGAAACTTGAACAAGGTAGTTATGCCTTTAGTGAAGTCTGGCTCAGCTAACTCATACACAATTTCCCTGGCAGACCCTTCCCTTTTCTGGGGGGTTTTCGTCTTCGTCGTCGTGGCTGAACTAGCTTTCCTTTATTTCTCTCCAATAAGGAAAGGGCAAGAAACGTTGAGGAAGTTCAGTCTCATAGTAGGCCCCCTGTCTATAGCTTCCCTCACTTCCATTTTCCTATACGAGGGATTCAGGGCTGGGTGGAACATAGGTGCTCTTCCGCCCGCATTCGGTTCGTTCTCCTTGATCGCAGCCCTCTCCTTCCTAGCTGGCAACAGTGCAAATTGGCTCACAATGGCGATAAGCATGCCAGATCTTGTGAGGTTTTCAAAGTCACAGAAGGCACAAGCATACGGGCAACTAGTCCTTCCCATCACTTACGCTGTGTTCGGCTTAATGTCAGTTATGGGGACTGTATTCGCATATTCTCTAGTTCATTCTACGATCATAGATCCTGTGCTCCTTTCATTGCTTACCCTTCCAGCTCCGCTGTTGATGTTCGTCCTCTTCTCGCTCTTGTTAGAGACATTCGGTGTGAACACTCTAGCTAACCTCCTTCCCCCTGGATATGACATTTCGAACATATTTCCGAAGAAGATCTCCTGGTTCAAAGGGGTGATAATAGCTACCGCGGTCGGGTTGGTATTGGGCGCTTGGAGCTTCCTCGGTTCAGCTTATAACTTCGTAGACAATTGGCTTTTGGCTTACGGTACTGCCTTAGGGATAATAGTGGGAATAAACGTAGCCGATTACGTGTTCATGAAGAAGTTTTCCCTTGACAC
>DAHF01000019.1:0-6191 GCA_002495845.1 Sulfolobus sp. UBA167 | reverse complement strand
TTAATAACTTTCGTTGTACTTTCATTAATTCTATATTCCCCTGATATAGGGCTAAAGGTGGGCTTCCTTGAAGATCTTGCTCAAGTCGGACCTCTGTCGGGCTTGTTGATGGGAATGGTGATGTATCTAGCTCTCATGAAGGTTCTTAAGTTGAAGTGACCAAGAGGAAAAAGGAGAAAGTTATTATTACTATTATCAATATTTTTCTATATTTCTTCTTTATTTTTCGTTATTCCAAAACATTTTCCCATTATAACAAAGATAATTTTAACGTCATATAATACCCTAAATAAAAAGAGAAAAGTTAAAATAATAGGTCGAGTTTAATAAATTAATGGCAAAGAAAATAAAGGATACAGTGAAAGACGCATCTAAGTCAGCGGAAAACGTAGTGGATAAAGCTAAGGACAAAGCCAAGGAGGAAACTAAGAAGGCAACCGGTAAAAAGGACAAGAAGTAATTACGACATAAAGCTCGGATGAAAAATATATTATTATATTATTATTTTTTTCCTTTTTGTTTTTTTCTTTATCTTCTATACTAGAGATCCCGTCCGCGAGGTAGTTCACTCATTCTATTTTCAAACTAATTAAGACATTCTTGTATAAAAATATTGAGAGAATGTAAATGACAAAAAGATTATCTTGATATTATTAGTAAAGAGCATATTTTTGAAGCTATTTTCAGACATGTAAGCTAAATCTGACGTGATGTATATAGTTTCGTTAGCAATCCTATGATAGATCAGGATCGTAGTCTCTTGGCAGACATTTACTGGTCTTGCAGTAGTCAAATGAGATCTACTATAAAACATGTTCTTCCTCTTTCGTCCAACAGTTAAAGGCTACTTCATAAGACGCTCTCAGCTTGAAAGGGTTTGGTTCAAGGGTTGAATTGTCTGAAATGTGCTGAAAGATCTCTCGTTAACTATAGCGTTTGAAAAGTTATGTTCTTCAACGTATAGAGTGACTGAGACTTCCTCCTTGCTCATCACGTAACGTTGATTCTTGAAAAATGCATGCAGAGCTTTTTTCTCTTCCTTCATTTCTCTGTAGTTTCTTCAAGTAATGTGCAAATTTAAAGCGTTTTCCGTGTGAGTCTTTTCTCTCATTAAAAAGGAACGATTTTGTAGCAACTTTATGTCCTAAAATTGGTAATATTAAAATGTGGGAAAGAAGGGACTTTTTACTAGAGTTAAACGAAATTGACCTTAGGTACGTTCCTACACCCGTCTTAAAGGTAGGAAACAACGTCCTAACCTAACATGACTACTCCTTTTAAGCTCTGCTCTTTACATGATATTATGAAGCTGTTAGAAGCTACTAGAGAGATGGTGAAAGGAAAGATAGGTGTCATGCCAGTTGGAAGTGTAGAACAGCACGGCCCTCATCTCCCCATGGGCACGGATTCTCTCATAGCTGAGTGGTTAGCCTCGTCTCTGGAGTCCTCGCATAAGGAGGAAGTAGTTCTCTTCCCCACACTGGCTTACGGTTGCTCCTTTGAGCATGGGAAGCTACCTTTCCTTGGTGTATCTTACGTGACCATGATAAATTTCCTGACAGAGCTCATGGAGAGCGCCAAGAGTTCCGGGATATCGTCTGTGATATTGGTCAATGGCCACGGAGGGAACGAAAGCTTGCTTGACGTGGTTAGGAGACAAGTAAACTTCAAGAATGACCGCTTCAAGGTACACCTCTTTTCCATGGTTGGAAGGGATAAAGGCTTGTTCAGCGTGGTCGACATGCACGCTGGGTCGCTGGAGACGTCAAGGATGTTCTTCATCAGGCCTGAACTGGTTAGAATGGATAAGATAGAGGAGATTAAGGACTTCAGCGTGAGGGAAGGTGTATTTCAAATATTGAGCACAGACCAGGCAAACCCTTACGGAGTGATCAATGTGGGAGGCAGGATAGAGGTAATCAAGGAGAAGGGAGAGGAGTCCATGAAGAGGGCCTTAGCTGACCTCGAGTCCCTTTTCCTGAAGGTAAAATCTATGCATGGAGGTAAAGTATAGCCAACATGTGGACTGGTTTCGCATCGGTAATTTTAGGTCGAGGTTTCCCTCTCAAGGAGGTTTTTAACTTGCAGGGATGGTGAGAATTTGAGGGCTTCCCGTGAAGGCTAAATTCAGAACTCCTTTTCTCAACGTTCTCGAGTTACATTAATTTGTCCAATATGTGGGTAGCCTGAGCTGAGGAGAACACGTCCACTCCATAGAAGGCCTTCCTACCTCTGTTTGCCAGGAAACTAAAGAGGGCTGGCGCGTTCGCAGCTGCTCCTATAATAGCTTCTAGTATGTCCAGACAGATTAAATTGAGGGCAAAGACGCAAAAGTAGTAGTTTGGGCTTTGGGGACAGAGATACAAGAGATATAGGCTTCGCTAGTTTGAGCGGGGCAGCGGAGAGAAACGAGGATATAATGTACATCTATTACGGTAACGAAGCCTTTATGAATACTAGAATTCAGAGGTCATCATTGGCGCCATACACGCATGGACCACTTACCTCTGTAGGTAAGAGGGAATTCAAGAAACCTTTACTTTTCATCACGTTGCAACACAAATACCTTATGTAGCAACTGCATCGATAGCCTATCCATCCGACTATCAGGGGGAGGTGAGGAAAGCTTGACTGGAATAAGCAAGACCCTCTTGGAGAAGGAGAAAGCCAGTTGAGGAATATCTGAAGCTTCAGGGCAGGTTCTCCAAACTAGACAAATAAGGACATATAAATTATGCAGGAAGCTGTTTGACTCCATGTTGAAGGACATCAAGAAGATGATAAAATCGGGCTCTTAATCATTTTTCCCCTTTTTTATTTTATTTCTTTTTCTCAATTTTTTTNNTTTTTCCTTCTATTCCAAACTTCCACTATTAATATCTTTCAATTTGCCTTAACAATGAGAGTCTTTTTAAACAAAATAGAGAAAATTCTTCAACATAGTGTAGATGGACTCAAGTTACATCTCTTTTTGAATATTTCTCTATTAACTCTAAATACTTCTGAAGAGCTGTTCTTCCCTTGGGGGTTATCTGTATCATCGTTCTAGGTCTGGATATCGTAAACACGTCCTTAACAATTATCATTTCGCTGTTCTGCAATACCTTAAGGTGAGAATACAGGGAAGACTTAGATAGATCTACAGACTTAAGTAAATCGGTGAAGGTTATCCTGTCGACTCCCAACAAGATTAACAATATGCCTACCCTAACGGAGTTTGAGAAGACGGGAGACCGCATCATTTGCATTAGCTCTTTAAATTCCTCCGCCACTTCCATCACCAAAACTTCCTTACAATGCTCAAACCGGCTATCATCCAGGAAAAAGAGAACACAAAGAAAAAGTAGGGATTGAAAATTCCTCCTATAAATCCTATCATCACACCAGCTATGGCTATGAAGTCCTCGACCCTAGGTTTATCTACATTTAGCTGAGAGAAAATCTTGTGGAAATAGAGCAAAATAAGAATTAATATAGATAAATTTACAATATTTCCTATAATATTAGAAAGTTCTTTGTTTAACGGCAAAACGTTAAGTAAGGTTAAGGCTACTACAAGATAAATCACGGTTGGCAAATAAGTCAACGGTGAGAAGCTGGAAGTTAAAAGTCGGCTAACTTTTCGTGTTCTCTTCGGTGGCTCTGTCTTCTTTATCTCTTGAATTCTTTCCAACACTAGCGGTATTTTCTTTAGCCTATATATTAAAATGGAAACAATTAACATATAAGTTATGTATATAAAAGGGGAGTGAGTTAGTTCCCATGCTATTTGAGATAAAAACGGAGAGCTCTTAGAGAAATCCAGATAAATTATTGACAAGACATAGATTAAAGGAACATATGTGGAGACAACAAGGTAGGTGATTCCAATGTTCTTTCTGGCAAGCCTAAAATACGCCTTTCGAGCTATGCTCTCGCTCTCATGAAAACCACTAAGAGGATCTTGATCGTTCATTTTAAATTACCCTCTCTTCGCCGTCTGGTGTTAAATGTATTGCTTCAATTATTAACGGATTTACAATTAAAACCACGAAAATCCACAATATTCCAGAGAGAAGACTAAGCTCAATGCTAAAGTGATAAGGCGTTAATGTATCTACGAAGAAAGTCCTTGAATCCGTAAAGGAATAGTTTATTAAATATGTAGTTGAAAGAAATGGTGAGGCATAGTAAAAACTCCCGTGAGTTCCAGTCTCTATTATAGACCAATCTAGGGCAAGGTAGAGGAAAATTGGTAAGAACTGTATGAAGTTAATGTTCTTCCTTCCTTGCAATCTAAGGAAAATTCCGTTGCTAAGTACTGTCAACTCAAATAAAATTAAACCTGCTAAGAGGGACGTAAATAAAGCTCCTAACACGTTATCTGGTAAAACGAAAAGTCCAAATTTAACATAAAATAACAAGGAGGTTATAATAATGAAGGATAACCCAATTAATAAGAACGGGAACATTATTGCCAGTGTGAACTGGATAACATATGTCCATGGATTTAACCTGCTGAACTTAAAGAGATAGCCAAAGGATCTGGACTGTTCAACAAAGGATCTCCCTATTGCAACTGAAGCTACGCTCATGGCGAACATCACGATCATGCTGAACATTGCACTAGAAGCGTTCAACACTACCGTCCTATTGATTAAGCCTCCCACATGAGCTAAGTAAAAGGTGAAAAGGGACTCAAATAAAAAGGAGAGAAAAAGAGGCCAGACTAGTGTCCTCTTGTTTTTCAACATTGAAATAAATGCATACTTAAAGTATTCCATGACTTTAATGAGGTTTCTCAAAATTTAATTATCGAATGGAAGGTACATTTTATGAACTTGATCCATAGCTTTTATTAAAAGAAGAGAATTCACAAGACATGATAGAAGTACAAGATCTAAACCTATTCCTTGGAAAAAATCGGATCTTGAAAGACGTTAGCTTCAGGTTGGAAGAAAAGGCATTGATCTTAGGTCCGAACGGGTCAGGAAAGTCCAGCCTATTAAAGGTATTAAGCGGATTCTACAAATATAAGGGGAGTGTGAAAATCGACGGAAAGGAATTAATGAGAGATCTACGTGACTATACCGAGTTGTCCACCAATCTCCCTGAGGCATATTATTTAGCACGCGACGTTGAAGACTTGATTTCAATCTATTCGGAAATTAAAGGAAGCGACCATGAAACCTTCCTGAAGATGATGGAGGAGACTGGAGTCAACTTTAAGAAAAGGAGCTTGTTCTCCCTTTCTTTAGGCGAGAGAACACTGACACTTACAGCTCTCGCTTTTTCCTCAAAGCCTAAAGTGATAACCATAGACGAACCCTTTGAGAATCTTGATAAAAATAGAAAGAAAATCGTCATCCAATGGATAAGGAAATATGGGAAGGAAGGTTTAGTTGTCACGCATGAGATTGAATTGCTAAAGGAGTTCAACACTTGGAAGGCTTACTTGATGATTGAAGGTAGACTCTACGGACCATTAAGGGTTATAGACCTCATGTCGTCAAAGTTGGTGAAGGGAAGAAGGGATGATTCCTTATTAGAGCTAAAGATACGACAGGAAGATTATTCTCTAGTTAAAGAAGAGGGAGAAGAAAATGAGATCCTAGACTTGAATCACGTGTATGACTATATTTGAGGACCCAATAGTAAAAGACATTTCTATGACATACAAGTGGAGGAAGGAAGAGTAGAGAAGGAAAAAGAACATGATAAGAAAAAAGGCGTAGCTTGAAAGTTAATTCAGTTACCTTTCTAACGTTTTCTCTTCCCTGCTTGACTCCTCAAGTGGCTTACCCTTGGTCTCAGGAACCATTAACGTTATCATTGCTGCCACGAACACGAGTACGGCTAAGAAAGCCAGAGCTATTTCCTTGCTTAAAGATTAAGAGGAAGGGGAAAGGAAGGAAGTTATTGCATAATCGCTCCTTCCTAAAGCCACAGAGCTTGAACTATGCTTTTAACTCTGGTTAGTGTTATCTTCACGCCCAGCATACCTGCCGTGCTAACTATTGGTCCGAGGTTGCCCAAGAACTCGTGCATGCCATTACCAGTAGACCAAGAGACGGTACTCTACCCAGGAGCATTGCAAACATGAGGAATAAGCCTTTTTCCTGTAGATCCAATTATTTGTAAAGGCTTTCTACCTATCCCGTCAATGGTGGATATTCCCAAGAACTTGCTAGGTCGAGGTTTCCCTCTCAAGG
>DAHF01000076.1:37451-37951 GCA_002495845.1 Sulfolobus sp. UBA167 | reverse complement strand
TCTGTCTCAGTTATAATATATAGCTTCGCTGGCCCTATCCTTAGAATTTTCACCTTCCAGGGGCTAGTAGTCTCAGGAGGGCTTTTGGGCTGGTACACCCTGATATCCAACAACCCAAAGGACAAGGTAATAGAAGTGGACGGTGAGTCAGTCCCTACTGCTTCCATAATGCTGAGGAGAAAAGCTTTGTTAGGCATACCTTTGTCAATACTTCTAATAGCGATGTGGGAGACACCTATAATATTTCTCACAACGTTCTCNNAACCCAGTTTCTTTCGCTTTAGCTCCTATAACCCTCTTCATAGGCGGTTTCATAATAGGGTATCTAATTTCCTCTCTAAAGTTCACAGAGAGGGCCCTGCTGTACCTTCTTGGACTAATGGGGAGCATGTCTACCATCATCATAGCTTATCTAGATTCAACTGCCTTGGGTGCTAACCAAGTTGACATACTCAGCGTCGTACTCACCTTGATATACCTAGTCATAGTCCCTGAAGCCA
>DAHF01000076.1:35654-37429 GCA_002495845.1 Sulfolobus sp. UBA167 | reverse complement strand
GTCGATTATCTATTACATAATGAGAAAGGTGAAGGGCTTCTGAAGGGTAAAGTTTACGTAGTGGGCGTTGGTCCAGGAGACCCAGATCTTATAACTGTCAAGGCATTGAAGGTTTTGAAGGACGCCGACGTGGTGCTGTANNGACAAGTTGGTGACCGAAGGGATCCTGGAGTTGTGCAAGGGCGAGAAGGTCTACGTAGGTAAGGGAATAGGTGATGCGTGGAAGCAAGACGAAATAAACAAGATGCTGGTAAACGAAGCGAAGAAGGGAAGGAAAGTCGTTAGGGCAAAAGGAGGAGATCCTACAGTCTTCGGTAGAGGAGAGGAGGAGTGCATCTTTTCCTTGAGGAATGGAGTCCCCTGTGAGATCATACCGGGAGTAACGAGCGCTATAGCGGGACCAGAGCTTGCAGGAATTCCTGTCACCAGCAGGCTAGTAGGCGCCTCTGGTTTCACAGTCGTATCTGGNNACTAGCGGTTTGTTAGACCCTGGCTTCATCCCTGAAAAAGGAACGCTTATAGTTCTCATGGGCATACATAACATTGAGGAAGTCCAGAGCGTTATCTTGACTAAGCGAAGAGGAGACGAAAAGGTAGCCATAGTTGAGAACGCATCCACGCCAAAGCAAAGGGTGATCACTGGGACATTGATTGACTTGTCTAGGATGGTGAAAGAAGGTCATATTTCTTCACCTTCGATCATAATAATAGGCGACGTTGTGTCCTTGTCCTTCAATAGTTATTAACTCGTTTCATACATGTATTCACGTGTATCCTCCAAAATTTGGTTATGTAATACCCGAGAGCGTTCAGGAAGCGATGGAGTTCTTGGAAAGCCATGATGATTCTAGACCTTTAGCTGGAGGTCATTCCTTGATACCGATGCTGAAGCTGAGGATAATAAGGCCCTCTTATTTGGTGGAGCTTAAGACCCTAAAGGAACTTCAAGGGATTAAGAAAAACGGCGAATACAGAATTGGAGCACTTACCACACATCATGACATATCGAAGAGCGGAATACCTTTGCTTAGCCAAACTGCTTCGGTGATTGCAGACCCTCAGGTGAGAAACATGGGAACCATCGGGGGGAGCATATCTAACGCAGATCCCCTATCGGACTACCCGGCCCCGCTCATCGCGATGGACGCTAAGGTAGTGGTCATCTCAAAGACGGGAGAGAGATCAGTCCCGTTCGATCAGTTCCAAAAAGACATGTTCACTACCGACTTATCGCAGGGAGAACTTGTGAAGGAAATTGTAGTCCCACTCATGGACGGTTATCGTACCACTTATGAGAAGTTGGAGAGGAAAGCTGGAGACTACGCCATAGTAGGTGTGGCAGTAGCGATAAAGGAAGAGGATGGCGTAGTTAAAGACGTGAGGATAGGTCTCACCGCGGTCAATAATAAAGCAATGAGGGCTAAGTCCTCGGAGGAGATCCTGATGAACAATTCATTATCTGACGACTTGATATCGAAGGCTGCAAGCGCAGCTGTAGACTACGCTAATCCGTCTTCTGACATTAGGGGTTCAGCTGAGTACAAGAAGAAAATGGTAAAAGTTATGACTGAGAGGGCTTTGAAGAAGGTGAGAAAATGAAAGTTGTTAACGCAAACGAAAAAGTATCGATAAAGATAAGGATAAACGGCAAGGAATATGAGGACGTCGTTGAGCCAAGGAAGCTTTTAGTCCATGCCCTCAGGGACTTAGGCTTCACTGGAGTACATGTAGGTTGTGATTCCTCTAATTGTGGGGCATGTACTGTAATAATGAAC
>DAHF01000076.1:34381-35546 GCA_002495845.1 Sulfolobus sp. UBA167 | reverse complement strand
TGTACTCCTGGAATGATAATGCAAGCATATTTCCTGTTGAGCGAGAATCCTCATCCAACGGAGGAGGAGATAAGGGAAGGAATATCAGGGAACCTCTGCAGGTGCACTGGATATCAAAACATAGTTGAGTCAATAAAGTACGCGTCTGAGAAAATGAACTCTAAGAACACTTGAGGTCGTCCCTCGTATCCACGTCTTTGATCACTCCTATCCCGCATTCCACCGTGGAAGTCTTCATTTCTTTTATTGCTTTCCTCATTCCTTCGTCCCCTGAAATCTTGTCAATGTACTTCAAAAGAGAAGAGGTTCTGAACAAAACTGGGTTCCCCATCTTTCCGTCATGCGTTGGAACTACGGCGTCTTCCACGTCCCTAGATAGTATCTTCCTTATGTCCTCTCTGCTGACCAACGGCATGTCGCCCAAGGCTATGAGGACGTATTCGTGGTCTTTCATGAACCTCACGCCCAGTTTTATTGACGTGCTCATACCTTCACGCCACATTGGATTGTAAACTATTACCTCATTTTTAAACTCCTTAAGAATTTCCTCCGCATATTTTCCGACGATCATCACCCTTTCAATCCCTTCAAGCGAGAGGATAACTCTCCTGAGGACCATCTCTCCGTTGAAAAAAGAAAGGAGCTTGTTCCCCCCGAACCTCTTTCCTTCTCCAGCTGCTAACACTACCGCTCCGACGTCCATATAACTTATTTTTGCGTTCTGTTTATTTACTATCATGAAGTACGATGGTCAAGTAAACGTCAATGCTACAAGGCAGGAAATCATGTTATACATGGATAACATAGAGAAGCTAGTACCTTGCTTCCCTAAAATAAAGCAGTTCACGAAGAACTCTGACGGTTCTTACGACGTTGTGGGGAGCGTGGGTATAGGCTTCATAAGGGGGGACTATAAGGCTAACGTCAAAGTTGACAAAACTAGCGACAGCAACCTAAAGATGATAGCTAAGGGTAAAGGTATGAACAGCAACGTGGACATTGAAGCCGACATAGAGGTTCAGGACAACTTGATAAAATACTCTGCTGACGTGAAAGTGTCTGGGACTCTCGCCACGGTAGGCGCCAGGATGATGGGGAGCGCAATAGAGGGAATAGTCAACGATCTTTTCTCATGTTTTAAAAAAGAAATAGAGAAAAAATAATA
>DAHF01000076.1:29135-34369 GCA_002495845.1 Sulfolobus sp. UBA167 | reverse complement strand
GTCTCTGTAAGGTTAAAGTGATAGATGTCATGGAATTGTAACCGAATTTTTATAATACCTTTTTAATAATTCACCACTATGGAACTTCAGGGAGAAGAGAAAATTGAGAATAATAGTAAATTAATAGAATTTTTATCAAAAAAGGAAAATCTAATGTGCTGTATACCTGGCGTAGTAGAGAGGGAAGGAGACAAATTTCTAACTAAGACTAAGGTCGGTTTCATTTCCCTTGAACTGAAGGGAGAAATAAAGGACTTTCAAGTTGATGGAAATAGGTTTATCAACGTAATAGGGATTCAAGGTGCTGGAATGGAGATAACCGTCAAGACTACTCTGGAAGTAGAAAAGAAGGTGCTGAAGTGGAAGGTGGAGTACCAAGCAGAGGGAGGGCTCGCCCAATCGTTCAAGAAGATCATTGACAGCCAAGCCGAGAAAGTCGCAAAGGACATAATTAATTGTAGCTTGCAGAAGTCTGGAGCGTTAAGCTAAGGGTTCAAGTACAACTCCTATTCCCCTAGTCCTACCTTCCCTGAACACGAATATCTGCCCTTTCTCGATGTATTCTGGGTTATATAGGAAGCGGAGTATAACCTCGCTCGAGTCACCGCTCCTCAACACGTTCTTGTAAATCTTGTCGAACCTCACTGCTTGTCTTATCGTGTATAAATGCATCGTGGCCACGTAACCTTCCCTTATCGTGGTAGGGTGGTGCAAGATAAATATTCTGGCCTTGAATCTCCTAACTGCGGTCTTCTTGCTCTTTGACATGATCATTCCCTTCCTTAGGGATTCCTTGTTTAGCCCTTGGATGGCGAAAGTTGCTATGTATCCTTCTTTGACCTTATCTACAAATATTCTGTTTAGCTGTATGCTCTTTACTTTTATCTGATGGAACTCTCCAACCTTGTCTGGGCCAATGAAGAAGTCGTCATTGGATGACACAGACCCCCTCACTACGGAGCCCAAAACTACCGTACCCACTCCAGTCACGTTGTATATTTCGTCTATGTAGACCAAAGGCAGTTCATCGTTCATCTTCTTGCCAGAGGGAGGCAATACGTTGAGGAGCTTCACAAGTAGATCAATTCCTTCGCCAGTAACGTTGGATACCTTGAATATCGGCACTACTCTGCCAGTCCTCATGGCAAGTATAGAGTTTAGTAGGTCTCCTTCGTCCTCTACCTCTAAGGCTAGCCTGTTAATTCCAGGTATCTTGAGCACTGACTTTACGTCGTTTATTATCTGATCTATCCTCTCCCTTGGGTACTTGTCGACCTTCGTAATTACCACGAAGACGGGAAACTTCAGTATTGACGCTATAGCTAGGTGTTCCCTCCCCATTATGCTGAGCCCGTCGTCTGCACCTACTACGAGCATGACGTAATTCACGTCATAGCCGAGCAGACCTTTCAGGGTAGTCCTCAGGTACCTTTCATGACCTCCTAGGTCGATAAGCCTCACAACCTTGGAGCTCTTCATTGTTATGTCGGCTTCGTCTAGCGGGTCCCTGACGTATCTGTTTACTACCTCACCGTTATCGTCGAATCCCAGTAGCCTCATGCTTATGGACGAAGTCCTCCCAGAGATCACCTCGTGGAGATGCCTAGCTACCACAGCTCTAAGTGAGCCGTTCCCGTCGTCGTATTTCCCCGAGATCAAGACGCCTGTCAGGGTGCTCTTCCCTGCGTTCACGTGCCCCATCACTGCCACGTTTATCTCTATGGGGACTTGTTCCTTAAAGAGACGTACTACTACTTCAGCAACTTGTCTCCCTTTTCTAACTTCAACTATCCTCTTATAGACTACCCTGGCGTTTATTAGCTCCGCTACTCTCTCAAGAACTTCGAGGCTAGTCTTCATCTCCTCCTCGGTCATCCCTATGACGTCACCTTCGTTGCTGACACCGAGTACGTAAAACGCCTCTCCGTTTCCCTCCTCTAGTCTGAACCTCATTTGGGTAGCTAAAGACTCGAGACGGTCTTCGTCGAGGGAAGAAAGAATAAGCTTATATTCTATTTTGCCTATGTCGTTCTCACGCGGATACTTCATTAAACCACTTGCACAAATTATAAATAACGAAAGTCGTAAATAAACCTTAATTGGTGTTACCTTGGAACCTATCTTAATTTATAGAGAGACGATGAAATGCCCAATATGTAGGAATGAGACGTTAGACGCAAAGGATTACCTATACGAGGTTCCGGAGGAAGGGAAGGTAGTTCTATCTAACTGGGAATGCTCTTCATGCGGGTATAAGTTTAGGGACGTCAAACCTTACGAGAGCTCTGAGCCGAAGAGGTTGGAGTTAGTGGTAGAGAACGAGGAAGATATGGCTTCCTTGGTATATAGGTCTTCTTTCGCTAAGGTATACATTCCAGAGCTCGGCTTCGAGGCTGAACCGCTGAACGGGTCCGGCGCAGTTACTACTGTAAGGGGTCTTTTAGAGATCTTTTTGGACCAAATAGGAAACTTGATGGACACTCATGACCTAAGGGAAGCCATGGAAGGAAAAAGAGCATTTACTTTAGTTATAGAAGATGGATCCGGGCTTAGCTTCATCAAGAACGAGAAAACAAAGGTCACTCAATCTTTATCTCTTTTCCCTCCATAGTCTTAGGGTTCTTTTTCTTCAGCGTTATCTCGACTATTCCGTTTTTGTAGTTAGCTTTGGCGGAGTTCTCGTCTACCTCTGTTGGAAGATCCACTTCAGCATAGTATTTCTTTGCTGCTGAGTCTGAGGTATACAGCACGAGTTTCTGGCCCACTATCTTTAGCTTTATATCATCCTTGTTTATTCCTGGTACTTCGGCTACTACTTTTATATCATCTCCTTTCTCCAACACGTCGACGAGAGGCTCTATTTGGTCGCTGACTATTGGTCTTCCTTGGGTCTTCCTAACGTTACCAAACTCCTCTATCTTAGGAGTTCCATCCGGTCCGACACTTATCTTGACTCCGTAAATGTAAGGGCCGTTCTCGCCAGGCTCCTTTGAGAGCCCCCTCATAAATTCTCTTTCTAGCCTCCTGAACTCCTCGTCCATTTCACCCATTATTTCGTCCATTATATCAAATATACTTCTTTTCCTCACGGGCATGTTGATCACTGAAATAATGTTGAATTGCAAAGACTTAAAATTTTCTATCTT
Organism: Sulfolobus sp. UBA167; assembly: GCA_002495845.1. GTDB lineage: Archaea > Thermoproteota > Thermoprotei_A > Sulfolobales > Sulfolobaceae > Sulfuracidifex. Next base: position 31,223 of record DAHF01000076.1, on the reverse strand, counting down.
GAGTATGCTAATATCCAAGGCGAGTTTAAACAAGGAATGAAATGGCTTAAAGGAGTTTAGGACTCGAAAAACGGTTAATTCATCTCTAGGATTCAAGAGATCACGCTGTCGTATAACGTGTTTTCAATGGCAAGTTTAGGACTCTGTACTACCAATTTTTATCACTTAATAATTGATTATTAACTTGAGTTATAAGGAAAAATTTGATTTTGATAGATAAAACATAGAATTAGCAGTGGAGTTCCTTTATCAAAATCAAGATAAAGAAATAAAAAATTAGAAATCGTTTATTAATTGTTTCAACTCGCCTGTAGGCAGATTTGAAAGTCCGTTTACTGCTACAGCCTTTAGCTGGTTTCCGTTGATTGAAATTATATAGGAATCACCATAAGAATATTCTACAAAGCAATTGTTAGATATATCTTTGAATGAGGAGCCATAAGAGCTTGCTGAAGATAATGCCAAATTGTACTGAGCCTTAGCGTTTGAAGAAGTATTGAAATTAACCTCATAGGCAAGAATGGATACTTCTTGGCCTCCAACTTCTCCAGTCATGGTCTCTACGTTAGCTGATGTGATTCCGGAGCTGGGCGGGAAATATCCAAGTATAGTAGTAAAACCATAAGCCGAAGGATTAGCATTGGAAACCGAGGTTCCGTCGAGATAGTTTATCGAAACTTTTCCATTGCTTAGGGAGAGGGAATACGTCTCGTTCTTCAAACACGTCCATGAACCTCCTAAGACTGATGATGCCTGAGATGGTGTGATTAATTCATCACTGGGTCTAAGCATGCCTGGTACTACAACTATTACTATGACTATTGCTACAACAGCTACAATAGCTATTAGTACTTTCTTAGACATGATCGAAGATAGGAAACCCATCGGACGCTTGAAAGGATTGTTACCAGGAGCGTTAGAGCCGTAACTTGGTGGATATGGGTTCGGTGGTTGTGATGAAGGTGGAGGCTGTGGAGCACTCAGAGGAGAGCCACACCTAGAGCAAAAACCTGCCGTGTCGTTGTTTTCGAAGCCACACACAGGACACTTCTTCATAATCTCCTAGCTTTCCTTTAATTTAGAGTTTTATAAGCTTTTTCAAGTAGACGTAATCAAGAAAAAACATTTGAGTTGTATCCGTATTCCTACTAACGCATCAGTGCTGTACCAGCTCTAAGAGTAGCCCCATTACGCTCTTCGGGTGGACGAAGGCTACAGTATGTCCCATGGCCCCAGGTCGAGGAGCCTTGTCTATCAAGGCAATCCCTTTTCCCTCCAAGTCTTTCAATGAGGCGCTTATGTCTGAGACCCTCACTGCTAAGTGGTGCATTCCCTGCCCCTTGTTTTTAAGGAACTTTGCTACAGTATTGTTCATATCATTGTGGTCCACGGGCTCCAATAGCTCTACTGCGGTCTCTCCCTCCTTTCCCTTCATGAAAGCCACCTTCAGCCCCCTGTCTTTAAGGACATCGTTATACACACATTTCATGCCCAATTTCTCTTCATAGAACTTTATCGCCTCTTCTAAGTTTTCCACGACCACTCCTACGTGGTCTATGTCTTGAGTTTCCATAAAATGAGCTAACAATTTAGACTTATAAAATTGTTTAAAAACGCAAAGATTATATACTATTTAAACCTAAGATACATGGGTATTTCTCGTGGACATAGAAAATAAAATAAATGAATGGCAAGAGAAAGTGTACAAAACTTGGGTAGCGAAGAGGGCAGAGAGGAAGAAGATATTCAGGACTCCTTCTGGGATTGAAGTGAGCCCTCTCTACACTCCCCTTGATGTGAAAGGAGGATACATGGACAAAATAGGGCTCCCTGGTGAGTATCCTTTCACAAGGGGAATTTACCCGAACATGTATAGAGGGAGGATATGGACGATAAGACAGTACGCGGGTTTCGGGTCAGCTGATGATACCAACAAGAGGTTTAGAAGCCTCTTAGCTGCGGGTCAAACCGGGCTTAGCATGGCCTTCGACCTACCTACTCAACTTGGACTCGACCCTGACCACATCCTTGCTATGAGCGAAGTAGGAGTAGTAGGGGTTTCAATGTTCCACTGGAAAGAGATGGACA
>DAHF01000076.1:0-29086 GCA_002495845.1 Sulfolobus sp. UBA167 | reverse complement strand
GCTGCGACGGCTGAGAGTAGGGGGATTTCGGCTAAAGTTCTCGACGGTACGGTACAGAACGACATTCTAAAGGAGTACATAGCAAGGAAGAACTTCATTTATCAGCCTGAGCCATCAATGAGGTACGCAATAGACGTAATAGAATACGCAGCAAAGAACATGCCAAAATGGCACCCGATAAGCATAAGCGGGTATCACATAAGGGAAGCTGGAGCCGACGCACCTCTAGAAGTAGCTTTTACGCTAGCTGACGGAATAGAGTACGTAAAACAGACCACTGAGAGAGGTATATCAGTGGACGATTTCGCACCTCACCTTTCCTTCTTCTTCGCAGGCTACACTAATGTCTTTGAAGAGGTTGCTAAGTTCAGGGCNNGATGTGGGCTAAGATAATGAAGGAGAGGTTCAACGCTAAGAGGCCTGACTCACTGATGCTTAGGTTCCACACACAAACCGGAGGAGCGGAGCTCACAGCACAACAACCAGAGATCAACATTGTCAGAACTACTTTGCAAGCCTTAGCGGCAGTAATTGGCGGGACCCAGAGCTTACACGTCAACTCCTATGACGAGGCATTATCCCTGCCGAGCGAGAAGGCAGCTAAGATAGCTATAAGGGTTCAACAGATAATCGCCCACGAGAGCGGTGCAGTTGACACAGTAGATCCCTTGGCCGGATCTTACTACATTGAGTGGCTCACGGATCAAATAGAAGAGAGGGCATGGAAGATCATTGATACCATAGACTCAATGGGAGGAATGTTGAAGGCTATAAGCTCTGGTTATCCACAGTCCCAGATAGCTGAGAGCGCATACAGAATACAACAGATGATCGAGACAGGAGAGATGGTGAAGGTAGGGGTCAACATGTACTATGAGCCGGACTGGGTGGGAACTACTGAGGTCTTCAGGGTAAAACCTGAGGTAAGGGACACCGTGATGGAGAGGTTAAAGAAGTACAGATCAGAGAGAGACGAAATGAAGGTCAGGGACTCCCTCAATGAATTGAGGAAGATGGCTGAGAAGAACGATGTGAACTTGTTCCCCTACATGTACAATGCTATAAAGGCAGGAGCGACTGTAGGAGAGACCAGCAAGACCCTGAGGGAAATATGGGGAGAATACAGAGAGCCGATCATTTTCTAACCTCCTTGTTGTTTTTGCTCGCGAGCTCTCTCATCTTCTTTTCTACGTTGAGATATATGTCCTTGTTGTTAACGTCGACTTCAGGCTTCTCCCTCACCACGTCCCATTTGTCCCAGGGAAAGATTATCCATTTATCCACAAGTTTATAGTAGAAGTCCGGGTATTTTCTAGCCCACGGCTTGACGTAGACTGTTGCGTACTTCACTGACTTGGGAGAGAACATGGATATCACGTTGGACACGGTCTCTAACGTCTCTCCGCTGTCTGCAACGTCGTCTACCACCAACACGTCTTTTCCCTCCACGTCGTCGAGACATACTGATTTCACTACAGGCTTAACGTCCTTCTGTCCTACGTTCTTATAGAGCTTTATTTCTATATACCTTATCCTGTCAACGTTCATTACGTCCTTCAGGAGCTTTGATGGGACTACTCCCCCAGTAGGTATTGCTACTATCACGTCTGGGATGAAGCCTGAGTCTATAGCTTGTTCCGCTATGTTGAGCGTTGCCTTCTCTATCTCGTCCCATGTCGGGACGTAGAAGTCATTCACCTAAGACCACCAAGGGTATCTCGAACTCCTCTTGTAGGAGGCCTCCGTGGTGCCCTTTTAGCTTAGCGTACTCTCCGTTGTCCTTGTAGTCGAAGATGTAAGACTTATAGTCAGTCGGAACGCCTATGTAGTCGGGAACGTAAGACTGATCCGCTACCTTACCGAGGAGGGATTTCTCCAGCACTTCGTTCCTCGAAAAGACCTTTAATGTTTCATATTTTCTGGAGATATACGTCGTTAAGTCATACCTAGATCTCATGAAGAGAGCTCTAGAGTCGCCGTACGGAGGCACATCTAACATGTCCATTAGCTCTTTGTCGTCCATGAGGATCACCGAGTCCGATACGGAAACGTGACCGTGGTCTGCAGTTATGAATGTGGAGAACTTGTCTGCGTTGTTCTTAGCTACGTTGTAGACACCCTCAAATACCGCCTTGGCGGTAGAGATGGTAGGCTCGACGTAAGGTCCATACTTGTGAGACATCGTGTCTACGTCAGGGATGTATAGGTAAACGAAATCGTAGTCCTTTTGAAGGGAATCTGAGAAAATGTAGAGTGCGTCCCAAAGATTTGAATATGTCTTAGTCTCCGTGGTGTTCTCATGTGTTGCCTTTGAGAACTCGTTTCCGTCAATACCTCTAGGTACTATCTCAACGGTCTTCTTGTCCTTGACTTCCTTCAGGAATCCCTTCACGTTGGGGAATACCTTGTCGAAACCTATTGAGTCCTTGAAGGCGTCCCTCTCCTTGACTGAAGGATGGGTGAACCTCAATGTATTTATTATGCCTCCCATCCTCTTCGCGAAGGTGTTATAACCTAAAACGCCGTGTTCTCCTGGGGTCATAGCTGTAAATAGAGTGGTGAGCACAGTAGAAGTGGTCGAAGGAAATACTGTGGTTATCTTTCTAGCCTCTTTGGGTATGCCAACCTTGCTGAGGGTGCTCCATCCTAGTCCGTCAAGGAGGACTAGTGCCACTCTTCTGCCGTGTACTTCAATCTTCCCTAAGCAGTTCCTCTCCACTCCTAGGAATGAAGATATACCACACGCCAGCGTGTAGATGTTCTCAGACGAATAATCAGGGTATCGTAAATCCATAGGATAAAGATTTATTCTAATTAATTAAGCGTTTATGGGTATGGATTCAACTTCACTGGTAGGGCTTCTCATAGATCTGTCATACATTGCGATGGGTTTGGTGATTTTCGGATTCGGCGCCGGAGTTGCCCTGTGGTTCCTGAGAAAGAAGGGGAGAGTATGAACTACGACGTCGTCGTAGTCGGAGGAGGACATAACGGTCTAGTCGCCTCTTTCTACTTGGCAAGGAGAGGGCTGAAAGTCGCTGTGGTCGAAAGGAGGGAATTCGTGGGCGGAGCGTCTGTCACGGAGGAGCTCTGGCCTGGCATAAAGGTTTCCACTGGGGCATACGTTCTCAGCTTGCTGAGGCAGAGGATAATAGACGACATGAACCTCACGGGGAACGGTCTCCACGTTTACAACAAGGATCCCGGTCTGTTCTTGCCTTTAGGAGGGAAGAAACATCTATTCGTATGGAACGACGTGAAAAGGACTGAGAAGGAAATAGAGAAGTTCTCAAAAAGGGACTCCTCTTCCTATGGCAAGTGGGTTAGGTTCTGGGACTCCTTCTATGAGATGGCAGATTTCTTCATGCTTAATCCTCCTGTCTCTCTATCCGAGGTTGGAGACCTTCTGTACAGGTTTAAGGGTTCCGTGGACGAAGAGACGCTGACAATGATAGGTAGGACCTTCCTTCAGGACGCTAGGTCGTTCTTGGACGAATTCTTCGAAAGCGACGAAATCAAGTCAGCTCTCATAGAAGACTCAGTGGTCGGAACTTTCGCATCCCCTTCGACTCCTGGGACGGCTTACGTACTCGCGCACCACGTAATAGGAGAAGTAAACGGAATCAAGGGTATGTGGGGTTACGTTAAGGGAGGGATGGGAGGAGTCACTTCAGCTATGGCGAAGGCAGCAATGAGCGTCGGAGTAGACGTGATTACTTCCACTGAGGTAGAGGAGATCCTAGTGAAGGACAACGCTGTGACAGGAGTCAAAACTAGGGACGGTAGGATAATAAATTCGAAAGTGGTGCTTTCCAACGCTGACCCTAAGACTACCTTCCTGAAGCTGGTCAAGGACGTTGAAAGCGATGTGACAAGGAGGATCTCGGCTCTAAAGAGCAGGGGAGTCTCGTTTAAGGTTGTAGGTTATACCGAGGAGTTACCCGACTTCGGGAACGGTACATCCTTAGGCCCTGAACACGTGGCTTCGGAGCTCATAATGCCTAATGTAGACTACATAGAGAAAGCTTATGACGACGCTAGGACATTAGGTTACTCCCGGGAGCCTTGGCTCTCCATAAACTTCCAGACCTCCGTGGATCCTACAGTCGCGCCCGCAGGTAAACACGTCTTTTCTATATTTGGTCAATATTTACCTTTCAGCAACAAGTTAGACGATATGAAGGAGAATATAGCAGACATAACCATAGGTAAGATAAGGGAGTATGCGCCTAACTTTAAGCCCGTAAAGTACGAGGTTATAACTCCTCTAGACATAAAGAGGAGGTTTGGAATCTGGGAGGGAAACATATTCCACATAGACATGACTCCGGACCAGCTTTACGTTTTCAGACCTACCGTCGGGATGAGCAGATACAGGACTCCAATAAAAGGGCTTTACTTGTGTGGATCCGGAGCGCATCCCGGAGGAGGGGTCACTGGAGCTCCTGGTTATAACGCTGCACATGCAGTCTTGGAAGACTTAAGGGTTTGAAAGAAAGAATTTTTCTCGTTTTCTTTATTAATGTTATTTAAACCTGCTCTTCCATAATATGAAATGACAGGAATGTATGGAAGCGATTCTTTTATGAGCATTTTATTAGTAATAGCGTTTAGTATTATAGTAGTAATAGCCATGAAACTGTTCGGTAGGTCGACGACAAACTTCGCCAATAGCGAGAAATCTATGCAACTGCAGGCTAAAAACCAGAAGAAACTAGGTAATGAAAGCAAGATAACTTGGAACGATATAGGAGGCTACGAAGGTTTGAAGAAGGAGATAAAGGATTATATTGAGCTTCCTTTGAAATATGAGAGCGTAGCTAAGAAGTACGGGCTTAAAGCGCCAAAAGGTATTCTGCTGTTCGGTCCTCCGGGCTGTGGTAAAACTCTCATGATGAGAGCTCTGGCTAACGATGCAAAGATCAACTTCATATACGTTAACATAAGCGACATAATGAGCAAGTGGTACGGCGAGAGCGAAGCAAGGATGAAGGAGCTCTTCGCCAACGCAAGGAAGAACGCCCCTTGTATACTCTTCTTTGACGAGATAGACACCATAGGTGTAAAGAGGGAGAACCACACCGGAGATTCCGTAACTCCGAGGCTTCTCTCCCTCATGCTTTCCGAAATAGATGGGATGCAATCTGACGATGGAATGATCATAGTGGGCTCTACTAACGTGCCTCAGATGTTGGACAAAGCCCTACTTAGGGCAGGTAGGTTCGANNAAGCTACTTTACGTAAGCCCACCAGACCTGAATGCGAGGAAAGAGATCCTTAATATCCATTGTAAGTCAAAACCTCTGTCTCCTGACGTTGACCTAAACAAGATAGCTGAGATGACTGAAAGGTACAGCGGAGCTGACATNNGCCAATATATGCCAAGAAGTAGCCAGGAGGGTAGCAGCCGAGGTCATAGAGAACGGTAAGGAAAGGTTAATAGAGATGAAGGACTTCCTCGACGTCATAAAGAGCTATAAGCCGAGCATAACCCTTCAAATGCTAGAGGATTACGAGAAATTTAAGTTAGACTTTGAAAGGAGGTCTGTCAGAGAAATAGACGTGGAGGAAAAGACGGAGTCCACGCTCGAAGANNATAGGAGGATACGAGCAAGTTAAAGCAGACCTGAAAGAGCTACTGGAGCTCCAGTTCTTCCACTATAAGCTTTTAGAGGACTTGAAAGTCCCTCCAATAAGAGGCATTCTCCTTTATGGTCCTCCAGGAGTAGGAAAGACAATGATGTCGCGTGCTCTGGCAAGGACACTGAACGTTAAGCTCATTCCGCTTAGCGGCGCAGAAATAATGTATAAGGGATATGAGGGAGCAATAGCAGCAATAAAGGAAGTCTTTAATAGAGCAAGGGAGAACAAGCCCTCAATAATCTTGCTTGATGAGCTTGATTCAATAGCGTCTAAGAGGAACAAGAACGCTTCGGAGTCATCCAGAATTGTAAACCAAATTCTCACAGAGATGGATGGTATAAGAAGCTTGAAACAAGTTGTAGTGATAGGAACAACCAACAGGATGAGCGTAATAGACTCAGCCTTATTGAGGCCAGGTAGGTTCGATAAAATAATTGAAATGCCTCTTCCAAACGAGAGCGAGAGGCTCGATATACTCGAGAAGTATCTAGGAAAGGAAGTGTGCGGCAGAGTTGGCTGTGCTCAGATAGCAAAGATGACTGATGGCTACACTGGAGCAGACTTGACTGCAATAGCAAGGGAAGCGAAAATGGTAGTGTTGAAAGAAATAATAAAGGGCAATAAAGAGCGTAAGCTAACTTTTGACGATATGATGTGGGCCTTGGGGAAGATAAAGCCCTCATATAAGGAAAAGAAAAGGATGAAGATTAAGAAGGGAGAGCAAGCCTAAAGCTTAATAGAAAACATTTTTAGATCTTTGCGATGTAAAAAACCTTCATTTTAAGCATAAGTTGTACTAAATTTAATTGTTTTGTCTTTGTTCCATTCATAATATGGAGTTTGCCACTCTTTGAAAGCCATAGTATCTAAATCGTTGTTCATAACAGACGAATTGACCGAGAGAAATCAGACGTGATGTCATCTTTTCCCCATGGAACGCTTCAACTATTTTCCTTCACATATCAAGTATGAAATCAAGAGTGTATGCAATAATATCAGACTGATATAGAAAAATATTATTTCTGTTTTTTTGTAACTATTACTGGATTCTTTATTCTTACTACATCCGAGATGGATGAGTCAACTGGATTTTCGTCATCATCTATTACAGAGTATCCCATTTTTATACAGAAGTTAGTGGAAGCTGCTATGTCTACGTTCCTCAGCTTGGATCTTATATCGAAATAGAGCGATGCTCTTCCTTCACATACAAGCGACATGTCAAGGGATGCGCTACCCAACGTCCTTACCTTAAATGGTCTTTTGACTCTACTCATGATTTCCACAGCATCATCTATCTGGTCTATGTCGTAATATGCGAGAACGGTGTTTGGAGTGTCAATTGGAGTTTTCTCTTCTACATATGCTCTCTCTTCGTCGTAGGAGTAAGTATTTCTCGTGGTTAGATTGGCTACTATTCCAGCTTTCGACTCACGAAGAGAAGTAGCCTTAACATCGAACATTGCTATGGAGACCGAATACCAAGGTATCCCCATGACGAAGTTACTGCTCCCATCTAAAGGGTCCACTACGGCAACGTACTCCGCGTTTCCAGGATCGATGACCCCTGATTCTTCCGTCACCATCTTAACTTTGAGTCCGCTCTTGTTAAAGTACTGTAATATGAAAGCTTCGATCTCTCTGTCAGCTATCCTACTCGTATCTCCAGCATGGTAACCTACAACTCTAGAGGAATCAGGATCCCTTCTGACATCATTCACGTACGAGAAAAGCTCTTTAGAGAGGGATAAAAGAAGCTCCCTTAAATCACTCATTTCTTTCCCTTCTTTTCGTTAAGGTAACTATATACAGCGTGGGACGCTACTGCTCCTTGCGCCGTAGCTGTTATGACTTGTCTAAATCCCATCCAAAGTCCAGTGCAGTCTCCAGCTGCGAATAACCCATCAATGTTAGTCCTCATCCACTCGTCAACCTTTATGTATCCCTTCTCGTCAGTCTCTATCCCGTTGTTTCTTGCAAACTCTATTGGAGGTTCGAAGCCTATCTCCACGAAGACCCCATTCACGTCTAGCTCCCTCGTTTCCCCTGTCTTAAGGTTCTTTACCACGGCTTTGTTGACTATTTTCTCTCCCTTTATCTCTGTGACTGTAGAGTTGAGGATAATCTCAACGTTAGGCTTCTGCTTTATAATCTCGACGTAGTAAGGTTGTCCTCTGAATTCATCTCTTCTGTGAACTAAATATACTTTAGTAGCGTATCTTGAGAGAAGTTCAGCACCCTCTAGTGCGGAGTCGCCTCCTCCGACTACGACCACTGGTCTGTTCTTGAAGAGGGGAGCGTCGCATACAGAGCAATAAGAAACCCCTCTGCCCGTGAACTTCTCTTCTCCCGGTACGTTAAGCTTCCTCCTCTTCACTCCAATTGTAACGATCACGGAAGACGCCTTGTACTCTCCCTTTCTCTTTGTTTTCACTATGAATTCGTCTCCTTCTTTCTTGACCGACTCAACCGTGTCAATGAGGACGGGAACGTTATACCTCTCTATGTGCTGATTGAAGGTCTCGATCATCTTTTGGGCTGGTAAGTTTATGAGACCTAAGTAATCATCGACATCGGCAGCTTCTGTAAGCTGTCCTCCAGGGGTCTCACCTATGACCAGCGTTTTCATGATGTACCTTGCTGAGTATAAAGCTGCGCTGTACGCTGCTGGACCTAAACCAACTATTATAACATCAAACTTCTCTCCCGGCTTTACATTTGACGACTTTGGTAACAAGCTCATAGGTGAAATTACTCTTATGCGACTTTAATTTTTTCCCTTTAGATTTTTGATATTAATGCTAAGACGCTTGCCTTCAAGAAAGTGCAGGTTCTTAGAAGGTCAAATTTCTTCTTTGGTTTTTTAAAGAAAAAGAAAAAAGAATTTTCTTAATTCATAAAATGTACATGTTTCTATCTTCGAGAGTCCGTGTCTTTAACGGGGGTTGGGGCGAAAGTACCCTTTCGTAAGAAATGGATGCTAGAAGAGTTCGCCGTGAAGAAGCGACACCTAGACCAAGGCTTAGCTGGGCTAGTACTAGGAGGGTAACTACGCTGTGGAGGGCAAACCCTCAGTAACCGCACGTGGCATCACAGAACGGTTCTATAGGACCTCGTGGGTGAAGGAGGATCGAGATTGCTTAAAGAAGCAGGAAAATCACGAGGTAAGGATTTCCTGTCCGCAGGGGCGGAGGTAGTCCACTGATCAATTTAAGACATATCTCAAAGAATAATGATGAACTGAATTAAAAATACTTATCAGTAGAAGACCAAACTTGAAAGCATCCTTTTTTTACTTCTCCTAGTAAAAGGTGATAGTGAAGATTCTCTTAGTTACTGGTAAATTGGCTTATCCTATACTCGCCGAGGCGGTCAAGTCAATAAAGGGCGCAGAGATAGACATTGTTACCATGAGTGTGCCAGTGGCTGCGCTGATGAACGTTAGGTACATAGCTGAGAGGCTGAAGAACGTCAGGGGATACGATTACATTATTCTCCCGGGACTGGTCTTCGGTGACGCCACAGTCATAGAGAAGGCTACTGGAATTCCTACCGTGAAGGGAACTGAGGAAGCATGGGACATTAAAATGGCAGTTGAAGCGCTTCTGCAAGGGAAATCCCTTTCCCCAAGGGAACCAGCTGACAAATTCGTCTCTAGAGGGGACAGTGAGATTCAGCTTAAGGAAATCGAAAGTAGCTTTAAGGAGGCGTTCTCTGTGTCGGGCCTGAAAATCCCCTTGAGGCCTCCTCCATTTAGAATATTTCTAGAGGTGTCTGAGAAACAGGAGCTGTCTGACGTGAGGAGAGTGGAGAAATACGTCGACGTGGTAGTTGTAGGCTTTCCTGTAGGTCATGATGATAGGGAGGAAGTTAGGAGGAAAGTCAAGGAAGCCCTAGAGCTCGGCAAGCCCGTGGGGATAGACAGCGACTCTCCAAGCGAATTAGTGGAGGGAGTAAAGGCAGGGGCAACTTTCGTCTTCAACATGAACGAAAGGAACGTTGAGGCTCTAACTCAAGTCAAGAGGGATGCGTGCTTCGTCGTAGCTCCATACGAGGTTGACAATCGAAGCCAAGTCGTTTTATCTACCTTGAAGAAGGCAAAAGAGATGGGCTTCGATAGAATGATGGCTGATCCTGTTCTATCCCCGCCTCTGAAGGGCTTCGTGGACAGCATAAGAGAATACTCTAAGCTGAGGGACGCTCTAAATGACGTCCCCATCATGATGGGTATACTCAACTTCACGGAACTTATAGATGCGGACAGCGTGGGAGTCAACGCATCAATGGTAGCAATAGCGGGAGAGTTAGGTGCTTCATGTTTGTTGACGATGGACAAGGGGAAAACGAGGTGGAGCGCGTGGGAGACAAGGGAGGCGGGGAAGATGATATCAATAGCCATGTCTAAGTCCAAGCTACCAAAGGACGTCGGTGTAGATCTACTAATACTCAAGGACAAAAGGAGGATTCCGCGAGAGCAAAGTAAGGGGCTCGAAGTAGGAAGAAACGAGCCAGTCATGGACAGGGGATTTTCAAGGATATACTTATCAGATGAAGACATAGTAATTGAGTGGAAGGGAGAGGGAGGTGAGATAGAACTCCACGGGAAGGACGCCCTCAGTTTAGGAAGGAGCCTCATCAGGGAGCTTGAGAAGAGAGGCGTCAAGCCCTCACTGGAGCATACCCTCTACATAGGCTATGAACTGTCTAAGGCAGAGGTGTCCCTATCAATTGATAAAAATTATATCCAAGATAAGCCAGTATTCAGGAGGGTTCCAAATGGAGAGAATATCGATACCTAAGTTCATTGAAGCTAAACTGAAGGGAGATGACGCTGACTATTACCTCACCGTGTCCGTGTTGCCACCAATAGTGACCCTGCAGAACTCTAACTATCTAGAGAGGGAGCTCCTCTTGAGCATAAGAGACGATAATTATGAGGAACTCTGCAAGTTCCAACCTAGATTTTGCTACACCGTGATATTCGGAGGTGTCTTCATCTTCAGGGAGGACAGCCCCATTGTCAGGTTTGAAAAGAAAGGATATGTTAAAATTACAGACCAAGGGAATGTAACAAGAGTTGAAGAGGCTAAACAATCTATCATAGAAGATAAAGAAGAGTGCTTGGGCGTTCCGGGGATATGTTTTCGTTCATCAAACCGTGAAGCTTCTCTATGGATAGACAACGTAGGAATGAGGTATATCAAGGGTATTCTATGACCGCATATGCCCCTTTACCTTCACTTATCTTAAGTCGTATCTGATAGCTACCCTTCAACCTCTCGTGTAACTTCTTTGCTATATCCTGCCCTATGTATTCTACTGTAGCGAAAGGATGGTCTATCACCTTAGTGAGAACTACGAAAGGTCCCTTCATATCTATTCCCTCTGCGTCTTTCCTGGGGATTAAGAGTTTGTGATCATACTCCTTGACTACGTCCTGGACTATGCCTTTCAATATGTCGAAATCTATCACGAACCCGGTCTTCTCATCTACATTCCCTTCTACCTCAACCGACACTTCATATGTATGACCGTGGATTTGCTCATTGCCCGGGGAGGAAGGTGTATAGTGAGCTGAGTCTATCGTGAATCCTTCCATTCCGATCTTAACTTTCATTCGGTTCACTTGTAAACATCTTCCTCAGGTTTTTATTAACATGCCTCCATGTAGCTTCGCACAGATTTCTTATTTGATCGCAAAGGGACTTTACGTCAGGGTCGTCCCTCATGTAGGCAATCTTCTTATAAACCGAGTTCATGCCGTTGAAGTCACCTTCGAATATTATCCTTTCATTGTACTTCAGGTAATTCGTGCCGAAGATCACGTCCCCTCCTTCCTCCACTAAGTGATATATAGCGTATGTAGCATTCTCTAAGCTGATTCCATCATTCCCTAACGCATCCTTCACCTTAGCCTTCAGCGAATCTACGTTATCCCTTATGAGCGAGATTATGCTGTCAAGTATTTCTATCTGTTCCCTGAAAGACTCATCGTTAAGCACCTCTGCCAGTTCCGAGCCTTTCAGACACTCTGTCGAACATGGAACGCTCTCTTCAACTATCTCTATCTTCATGCTCGGCGTCCTCTCCAAGAACGATCTTTCAGCTGAGTTCACACTTATAACTTAGAATCGAAAATATTAAACATGAACTACGTATTTTCTCTATCTGAGAAAATTCTATCCGATATGATAAAGTGGTACGGTAACACGTTCAGGGCTGCTGCCATAGACCTAAACGAGGAAGTCCCTACCCTGGTCGTAGTGCTCAAGGAAGTGTCCGGGGTCTCGTTTACCTCCAGGGGGGAGATATCATGGTTCTTCATCAAGAGGGCATTGAAGGACACTCCGTTAGATAAAGATACGAAGATCCAAGTAATAATATTCTCAGACAAGGAGGCTAAGCTCAGCGTACCTTACCTGATTTACGTTTCCAAGTTCGGGAAGATACTCTACGATCCGGACAAGCTCTTCAGCAAGGAATTCAGGACCATGGAAGAGGACGGAAAGAAAATTTTACTTTTGGCTGACATCAAGAAAGGAGAGGTAGTTGATATTGAACAACAGTGAAATGGCATCGGAATACATCCTGAGGACTAACAGAACCCTGAAGGAAGCAAAGATGGCCTTCGACGATGGGGATCTCCTTTACACCGCGATAAGGCTTTACGAATCAGTTGAAAACATGAGCAAAGCTTTACTGTCCTTGTATGGGATCTATTCAAAGTCTTCTAGCGGTAACGCAATGTCGTTAGAGTACCTCAAAAGGAACAACGAATTAGACGACAACACGAAGGAGGTAATATCGAAACTTCAGGAGATCGAGGCTAAGCTTTTTCCATCAACGGTCATAGACGAGTCTTCGCTGAAGACTCCATCGGTTGTGATCAGGCACAAAGAGGCTGAAATAATAATGAACGAGATCACTTCCTTGTTCGATAAGGTCAACGTGATCTTCGATGAGTTCCATAATTGACTTAGATTCGGATACGTGTTCATCAGATCCTATTGAGGCCGTAAATTACCTGAAGCAGGCTATTTTTAAAATTTCAAAGAAGAACCCCGTTTACCCTGATATAGTAAAAATGGGAATAGAGGTTATTAAGGACGAAGGTGATCAAATTTATTTCAAGATAAGGAATTCTGGATAGGATTCTACTCTAAGGTAAGAGGATATTTAAGGATAAGCGAAAGGGACGACTACTTAGCATGTATGAAGCTTAACCAGTTTTTGTCAGACGATGTGGAGGAAGACCTTCTAGAACTCATAAGAGGGAAGAGCGTTGCAGTAGTAGGCGCTGGACCTTCATTGTCTAGCCTTAGCAGGGTCACAGAGGACGTAGTAGTTGCAGCTGACGGGGCATCGAGGTTTTTGGAGGAGCATTTGAAAGTCCCGGACGTGGTGGTCACTGACCTCGACGGCATAATGAAACCTAACGGAGGCTCGATCTATGTAGTTCATGCTCACGGGGACAACATGGATAAGCTTGAACGAGTGTCTGAGTTCAAGAAGGTCATAGGTACATGTCAGGTAGCCAATACAGGCAGGGCTAAACTATACGGCGGATTCACAGACGGGGACAGGGCTGTATTGTTATCGCTGATTGCGGGGGCCTCTTTCGTGAAGCTCTACTCCATGGATCTGGAGAGTGACCTCATAGGAATGTACTCAAAGCCATATTTTAAGGAGAATGCTCCTATGACCTCAAGGAAGAAGATCAAACTTAACATAGCTAAAGAAGTTCTTTACATGATAAATGACAAGGTAAGCCTCTCTGCTCTCTAACGTAAGATTTAAATGGTATAAATAGTACAAAACATTGGTGCAAAAAGGGATGCGTATTCTCCACGGTTAGAATTTTCGATACAACCTTAAGGGATGGTGAACAAGCCCCTGGGATAGACCTAACTGTAGAGCAGAAAGTCAAGATAGCTAAGCGTCTATCTGACATGGGCGTTGACGTGATAGAAGCCGGTTTTCCAGCCTCCTCTGAAGGAGAGTTCGTGTCAACTAAAAAGATCTTGGAGGAGGTAGGGGATTACACAGAAGTCATAGGTTTGTCTAGGGCTAACAAGAACGACATAGATAAGACAATACAAAGTGGGCTAGGGAGCATACATTTGTTCATAGCTACCTCTGATATACACCTGAAGTATAAGCTGAGGATGAGCAGACAAGAAGTGCTGGAAAAGATCTATGAAAACGTGAGGTATGCCAAGGATCACGGGCTAGTTGTAGAGTATAGCCCCGAGGACGCTACGAGGACTGACGAGGACTTCTTGTTGACTGCGGTTAAGACTGCACTTGAGGCAGGAGCAGACAGGATAAACGTACCCGACACTGTAGGTACCATGCATCCTTTCAAGTTCTACGACTTAATTAAGAAGATAGTCAGCATCAGCGGAGATAAAGTCGTGAGCGTTCATTGCCACAACGATTTCGGCTTGGCTACCGCTAACTCCTTGGCTGGGATTTATGCAGGCGCTAGGCAAGTGCACGTCACGGTCAACGGAATAGGTGAGAGAGCTGGGAACGCCTCGCTGGAAGAGGTTGTGATGGGCGCAAAGAAGCTCTTCGGTTTCAACGTCAATGTAAAGACATGGATGCTGTACGAAACTAGCAAAATGGTGTCAGAGCTGACCGGAGTTCCAGTACCTTACTTTAAGGCAATAGTAGGCGATAATGCTTTCGGACATGAGGCAGGCATCCACGTTCATGGAGTCTTAGAGAATCCTTCAACCTACGAACCCCTCACCCCAGAAGAGGTGGGTAACTTCAGGAGGATAGAGCTGGGTAAGCATAGCGGTATACACGGGCTCAGGAAAATACTTGAAGATCAGGGAATCTCTCTTGACGACAATTCCCTCAGGGAGGTGCTCTCTGAGATCAAGGCTATGGCAGATAAGGGTGAGAAGATAACGTCAGATGACGCCAGACGGATAGCCCTTAAATACGTGACCCATTAATTTAAACCATGATAAAGTATTTCGGTCATTCGGCTCTTTTATTTGATTCAATACTAATTGATCCTCACGATGGGGGGAGCATAGGGCTCCCTGTTCCTGATTATCCCAGCGTAAAGGTCGTGCTCATCACTCACGACCATTACGATCATAACGCACATCAGATAGTGAAGTATGAAGTCCTGAAGGAAGGCATAACCGGGACTTTAGACCTCGGTCCTTATCTGATCAGTGGTTACAAGTCCTTTCATGACAAAGAGAACGGGAAGAGGAGGGGGAAGAACGTCATTTATAAGGTAACTAGAAAGAGCGATAACTTCACTCTAGTTCACATGGGAGATCTAGGTCATTCCCTGAACGAGGAACTAGTGAAGGAAATAGAGGGGGTTAATCTCCTAGCCTTACCAGTAGGCGGAATAATAACTATAGACTCAAAGGAGGCTTCGGAGCTGATCGAACAGCTACATCCTCAGGGGGTAATTCCTCTCCACTATTGGGTTAAGGGTCATTACATGCCTTTAGACCCAGTAGAAGATTTTTTGGAGTTACAGAAAAACAGATTTGAAATAAATAAAATATGTCCCAAAAATGCAAATCTTGATGAGACTAAAACTAAGGGCAAGCTGTTTTATTTATAACTTGATTTTCTCCACCTTTGCTAGAGGCACTGTATCCTTACTCATCTCCTCGTTCACTACTTTTTCTATAGCTTTCCTTATAGCCTCGCTTCTATTCAGCCCATACCTGATGGCATACCTATCAAGTAGCTCTAGCAAATCTTCCTCTACTTTAAACGTAACAACTCTCATTTTTGCATCTAAATATACTTCTTTCTCTAGTTAGGCTTAAATATTATGTGGAGCGGTAACACCGTATTCCTATTCAAAGAGGGAGACTACAACAAGAATAAGACTAAAATATTTCCTTTACAATAGTTGTATTGAGGAGAAAATACATTGCCTACCATACATTTGTCTTTGCCTGAGTGGATGTACGATGAGCTGAAAAAGAAAGCAGAGGAGATGGGCATACAAATGACAGACCTTGTCAAGATGTATATAAAAGATGGAGTGGAAGGTAATACAAGAGATGAGAATGACGAAGAGAAGGGAAAGTATGAAGAGAGCATAGCCTTTTTAGAGGCTAAAGTGGCACAGCTTGATGCAATAGTGTATGAGCTTTTGAGAAAAATGCAAATGATGGAGGAAGATAAAGAAGACGTTGAGGTAGTAGACAAATAGGCAAAGTAATGCATGTGTATAAGGCTTTTCACCTCGGCATATTCTCTATTTTCTCATTACTTCTCTTCACGAAAATTGGATAAAAATATTATATAATTAAAAATTCCTTGCTTTTCGCTTAAAAAGTTCTAGCTTAAACTCTAAGCTAGGAAAATATGATAGAGAGTTGGTAGTACGACTGTTCTGAAGTCCTCCAAAAGATGGGAATAGAAGTCCAGAGGGGACCCTTCCGTGCTCATTGGCTCCTGGGACACAGGAGCATTTCACACGGACCCATTAAAAGAGGGAAAAATATTTTTAAAAAATTTTCCTTTAATTTTCACATCATTATTAGGGTGACCGTCCTCATTATTGAGGAATTTCTCCTTATCTGCTCTAAAACGTTCTTAAGTTCTCCGGAGTTAGGAGCATCCACCTCTATAACGAGGTCATATTCCCCGTAAACGTTCTCGACTCTCTTAACATTGTTCATCTGTCTTAGCTGTTCTGCAACCTCCTGCTCCTTACCCACTGAAGTTACAACTAGCACATATGCCGCGTATCTTTCTGTCATGTAACCCTATATTAATACTCTCAGTCTTATTTTAAAAGTAGCCTCTCAGGGTTGAACAGCTTGGACGATATGAACAGCAAGACTATGGACGCAATTAACGTTATTGATAGATAGAATATGGATTCTCCAGGTAACCCGAATACATAGAACAGGAGGGACGCGCTCAGCTGTTCGTAAGGTATGATGTATATTAAGGATAAGGGGAACGTAACCTGAGCTAAGTTGATGAAGAGGGCTGTGAATGAAGCTATCATCCCGAAGCTCAGGACAAGGAAATTTATTATCTGTATGTTCCTAGTCGACCCTCCGAAAACCAGGAGGAGAATGAGGCTGATGGCCGCAGTGAGCAAGACTGTCTCTATGTAAATAACTACTATCAGAAGAGCGAAGGACGAAGACAGCGCAAGCGAGACACCGAAGATAGTGGATGCAAACAAGGAAAACACGAAGATTCCTATTAGGTCTCCTAAGGATGACATGAAGCCTAGAAACATGGAAACCACGAGCTTCGAGACTATGAACTCCATGGGAGATATGGGGGAAGCTAAGAGAGACTCCAAGGTTTTCCTTTCCTTCTCTCCGGTTATTCCGTCAGTTATGAAGAAGATCACCGGAGTAGCGCTTGGGAAGAGGACTAAGGCGATTATCCTTGCCAGCTCTACCAGCTGGTCCCTTGCTTGGGTCGTGACATGGTGGGTCGGTGTGATGTACGTGTATACGACCTCCAAGGGCTCCCTAACGTTTGATGGGCTTACGTTAAGGTGGGACGCGTTTATTAGCTGTGATATTCTTGACAAGGACACGTTATATAAAACGTTGTAAAGCGCGTTGTCAACGAGGTCCTGCGCCTTGGTGTTGGAGGAGATCTCTATGGTCATGTAGACTTTCCCTTCTCCTCCCAGAGAGGTCATGTTCTGATAGAACCCCTTAGGGAAGGTTAAGATCACATCGGGAGTTACGTTTGAGTCGCTCGAGTTTATCACTTGCCCTCCGTGGGAAGTTATGTAAGAAGATATCTCGTTCACGTAAGCTGAGTTGGACGGGGATTGGTTTATCAGCTCTATGATAGGGGGCTGGGACACCACCGAAGCGTAGAGTATGAACCCTATGAGGGGCAAAATGAAGAATGGAAGTATCAAAGTTCCTATCAGAAGCTTCCTGTCCCTCTTTACATCTATCCATTCCTTTCTCAGCAAAGTCATTAGGTTCAAAAGGCGCACCTTTAACATTCCTGAATCCTGCAATGCTAAAATTACTTTTGCTGAGTCCCGTCGTGTGTTTTTGTCATCTTTATGAATGCCTCCTCCAGGTTCTGGACTCCCATTTTCGAGACCAGTTCTTTAGGAGTCCCCTCAAGGAAAGTAGTCCCTCCTTCTATCATGACTACGCGGTTACAAAGGTACTCTACCTCTAACATGTTGTGAGAGGAGAGAAGAACTGTGACACCCTTTTCTTTTGCTATGTCTGTTATCTTATGCCTAACGTTTATTGCTGACTCTACGTCCAGAGCGGACGTCGGCTCGTCGAGTATAGCAAGCCTCGGGCTGGTCATGAGGGTTCTAGCTATGATCAACCTTCTCTTCATTCCCCTGCTGTACTCTGATGTTTTGTCCTCTATTCTGTCCCCCAGATCTGCTATCTTTATGGCGGTCTCGACGTACTCCTCGACTTTACTCTTGTCACCTCTAGCGTAAAGTTCAGCGTAAAACCTCAGGTTCTCTATTCCTGTCAGCCTATCGTAAGGGAAAGTATCCTCCGGCATGTAAGCTATCAATCCCTTCTCCCTTGCCTTCTCTGGCGAGGTTCCGCTTAGCTCAACCTTGCCCTCGAAAGACCTTATTATCCCTGCCAATATCCTCAAAGTGGTGGTCTTACCTGCTCCGTTAGGTCCGACTATTCCAAAGACTTCACCGGAGAATACCTTGAAGGAGACGTCCTTCAGGATCAACTTCTGTCCGAAACGTTTCTTTAGGTCGGTAACATCAACAATGACTTCGTTCTCGATCATACAGTATCCTATTACTGGATGTGATATAATATTATATTCGCATTAATAGCACATGGTTGGCAACGTCAGGGACAGGACTACGGAGTTCCTCCTGAAGTTTGGGGAGAGGGGAGCCGTGGTTTTGGGCGCTGCCCTGGCGTGCGAACCTAACCAGCTAGGAGACTTCAGCTACAAGTGCGTTCAAGAGAAGCTTGCGGAGAGGGGACAAAGTTTAGATCCGAAGATGATCCTACGCTCATTAGAGAAGGACTTCGGGATAACAGAGACCAGCTACAAGTCCGCGAACCAGCACTGGTGGACCTTTCTAGACAGAGGACAAGTGGAGGAAGCGCTCTCCTCAGGAGAGGAAGAAGATCCGGCGATTTCCCTGATCAAAGTTCAGGCGCAGAGCCTAGACATAGACGGAGTAGAGAGGAAGCTCTCGGTCATGTTGAAGAAGGTCTCGTTATCTGAAGTAGATAGAAGGATATTTAGACAGTTCTCATTTGATGATCTTCCTCTCTTCGTAAAGGTATATAATGATGCCTTGCAGTATGAGGAGACGCAGGAGATTGCAGAGAGGATAAAAAAAGTAATAAACGTGGCTAAGTCTGTTGCTATGAGAATCAATGAAAAAGGTAACAGCAAGAGATTTGCTCAAGAAGAAAGGAAAAGAGAAAATAACTATGCTAACGACATACGACTACCCAGTAGCGAGGATAGTATCTGAGACAGACCTCGACTCGATCCTTGTTGGAGACTCCCTGGGGATGGTCGTCTTAGGTTACCAAAACACGCAGAAAGTAGACATGGAAGATATGATAAGGCATACGTCAGCGGTGAGCAGGGCAAACCCCCCTCAACTCATCGTGGCTGATATGCCTTTTCTCTCTTATGAAGTAAGCAAGGAGGAAGCTGTGAGGAACGCAGGTCTGCTCGTGAAGGCTGGCGCTGACGCTGTGAAACTTGAGGGAGGTCAGGAAGTCGCTGACGTAGTTAGGGCAATAACTAAGGCTGGGATTCCCGTCATGGGACATATAGGGATGACTCCTCAAAGGTACCTAAAGTTAGGGGGCTTCAGGGTTGTTGGGAAAAGTGACGCGGAGTTCAACTCACTCGTGGAGGACGGAAAGGCACTTGAGGAAGCTGGCGCGTTCTCGATAGTTATAGAGAACACTTACGCTGACGTAGCAGAAACGATAACAAGGTCAGTTTCAATACCAACAATATGTATAGGCGCAGGTTTGTCATGCGACGGTCAAGTCTTGGTCATACATGACCTTCTTGGTCTGAGCGACGTGAGACCTTACTTTGCCAAGGCTTACGTCGATCTCAAGAGCGAGATAAAAAAGGCCGTGTCGAATTACGTGCACGACGTGAAGTCAGGCGAGTTTCCAGGGAAGGAGAACTATAAGGACAGAGCTAACTGATTTAACCTCCTCGACATGAACTGAAGAGCTTCCCTTAGATTTTCTCTGTTATCAAACGAATTGATCATATGAAGTAGCTCGTCCTTTCTTTTGCTCTTCATCTCCTGGACTCTCTTGAGTAAAAGGGGTATAGTTCTAATCACGTTGTCAACTATTGTAACTGAGGCTTTCATAGCTGTTCTGGAAAGTGGGTTCAAGTCCACCGCGATGACCTTCTTTCCCATCTTCACTAAAGCTTCAGTCCTGTCTCCGTCCTCCATCGCAAGGAAAACTGTGTCTGCCACGAGGATTCCCCTCGGGCTCACCCTTCTCCTCTCGCTAAACAGCTCAGGTATCGTAGCTGATGCGTCTTCTCCTACTCCCAGCACTTCTTCAGCTCCGGCTTCCTTCAATATCCTCTCTATTTTGATCTCCCTCTCGTTGTTCCTGTAAAACAAGTTAACCTCAAGTGGAGCGTTAGTCTCCTTGGATAGCTGTACCAACTCCCTCGGGGTCAACGCTGCCATGTTCCCGTTAACTGAGATCACAGGATGAGATGACATCAACAGCAACGCCGCAGAGACGTCTATGCTCTTCATCGCGAAGTCGTTAGTCTTTTCGCCGAGGAGATAGTCGAAGCACTCTCCTCTACCATGGGCTATGAGCCCTTGTGGTACTACGCTCCCTTCCTGCATCAACTCCGTGAGCCTTTCCCTCACTAAAAGGGATTCCCTCCTAGGATGGTTTTCAGGTACTAAATTACCGATGCTCCCTCCTTTGATATCGTGTGAACTGTCCACACACCACTCTCCATCTCTCCTATTTTAACTATTATTCCCTTCTTTCTATAGGATTCAGGATAAGGAGAGATGAATCCCAAAGTCTCGGTGAAGCGTCTAGCCTCATCGAAGATTCTTTCAATATTAGGTGAGTTACACAAGCTTCTCACTGAGGAAGGGATCCAGTCTATCTTGGAAAGTATTGACTTTGTGGGGAGCTTCTCCACTGTTTTGGTGAGGATAACTCCCTCCAAGTAAAACCTGCTAAAAGTTGCCTTGGATGGAGACCCAGGGCTTTCCCTACAGACTATCCCTCCGTGAAGCTCAGATAATACATCCCCGAGTCCATTTCCTGTCAAGACTTCGCTCTCGTGAGCTAGCTCGACCGCGTCTTCCAATCTGAGCGCTGAAATCTCTGATACACCTATTGCATATGCTAGACTCATAGCTCCACTCATGCCGTATCCGTACCCTAGAGGAACCCTTGAAAAGACTTCCATCCTGGCTTTTCCAAGCTTTCTCTCGAGGTAATCCAGATTAGGTATATGTACTTCCTTTCCGTTAAGTAATATTCCTTCTCCTCTTCTGACCTCAGCCACTATCGCAGGCTCCAAGGTAATTGATATTCCTATTGACCCGCTCTCAGAAGGGGTATTACGGACAACTGGATACCAGAGCGCTGACACAGAGAGGGGAACCCTGACTAAAACCATTAACTATCAGAAGAAAAGGTTAATAGATCTCTTAAAACAGTAGTTATAGATACTGTTGATTCTAGATGCCTCCATTTTCAGCAGAGCAGTGAAATTCCTAGATGCTAACGACCTAAAGAAGATACAGAACAAGGAAGAAGGAGAAGTAGTGCTAGGAAGACTTACCTCAATGGCTGGAAGCACTCTGCAATACGGAGGGGTAAAGGTCAGGTCTGCCCCAGACAAGTTCGAGGATGGTAAGGTTGTGAGAGTAAAGAAGGAAATAAACAGTGTGTTCTCTCAAGTAGAGGTACCATCTGGAGCGAAATTTAAAAACGTAGTGGAGGAGCTAAATAAGCTTGGGCTTTTCCCAGTCCTATTTCCTGTCTACCTGAACGGAACAGTTGGAGGTTTTATCGCAACTAACGGATCCGGTTTCGGAAGCTATAGGTTCGGCTTCGTGAACTACAAGAAGAACGTCCATTCCTTAGAGAACGACCTCGCATATCTCACAGTAGCTAAATATACTGAAGTGATTGAAACCAAGGACGAGAACTTCTACGCTTGGAGTGGCATCATACAAGACGACGGATCTCTCACTTTCTATTCTCCCGCCTTCTATTCCTCCCTGATAAGAAGCGATAAGAGTAGCGTAGATACATGGAAGCTCGTCACGGAAGTTAACGATAAAGCGTCAAGGTCTGTGAAAAGGGGCTACGTTCCCCTCATCATCAGGTCAACAATTGAAAAGGTATCCAAGGTCAGGTCCTCTCTTAATATGGAATATAATTTAGGTTATGTAATAAACTATAACTCACCAATGAAGTACGGAGTAATCTTGGGCTCAATTGAGGAGTCTAGAGTGCCTGAAGTTTTCTCTTTCTTAAAGGAAAACCCAGACGTCTACCCATGGCCATCCCTCCAAGACTACAACGAAGTCCACAAGTTGATCATTTCCAAGGTGAAGAAGGCTGAAATCAAGGTCCCGAAGAGGCTTGTCAGGATGAGGAACGAGTTCGAGGAGGCAATGAGATGCGTCAATTGCGGTGCTTGTCTTGACTCTTGCATATCGTTTAAGGTCACAAAGAACCCTCTCTACTCGCCTCCTGGCAGGTTCGGGAGGATGCTGAACGAAACAAACGCAGATTACTGCTTTGGATGCAAGGAGTGTGAAGACGCGTGTCCAGTTGACATACCTATATCGTCAATTACAGAGACCTTACCTAAATATAACGAGGAGTTCGAGAAGCTTTTTGTGGAAACGCCGAAGGCTGACCTTGATGTTAAACATCTCGTATCTGACCTTGAAAACAAGTATAAGAACAGACCGGTCTTCTTGCTCTTCGCTGGGTGCTCTACGAAATACGACCCTCTAGGTCTGAAGGGCTTCTTGGGGTTTCTATCCTCCAACGGTAACTTACCTTCAGGACTCTCGCCTAGAGTCTTTCTCATGGACGGGGAGTGCTGTGGCTTCGCGGACTACATCTCAGGGAACGAAACTGAAGCCAAGAAGTACGTTGAGAAAATTAAGGTCCTGAAGGACCAGTTGGGAGCCCAAGGAGTATACTTCCTGTGCCCTGAGGGACTTTACGTTTACAATAAGCTCAGCGGGGACAAAGGAGTCTTAGCTTACGACGTTGTAAAGGGAAGCGTCCAGGACGGTGAAGTCCACGCAGGTTGCTGGGCGAGGAAGTTGGGAATAGAGGGTAAGTACTCTGAATGTGCAGGCATATGGACTATGACTTACAAGGGCAAGAGCTTTCCAATAAATGTAAAGAATTACTCTACAATTTGTCCCTTTTCAACATGGAAATTTGGAACAACCTCCGTGTACAGCAAGTTCATAGTTAAGGACATGGATAGACAGGAAGAATCAAAGAAGACATTTAATGACACCGACTTGCTAAACGTTATCATAGACTCCATAAATAGATCCTTGTTGGCAGCAGCTGACGAAATGGCCGGTAAGGTCTACTTCTGGAAATCTGGAGGATCGCAGTATTTCATTCTCATCTCGTCTTCAATAGCCAAAAAGTACTTCTATAAAATTCTCTTTGAGAACGTAACTAAAAATAAAGAAGTGAAGGACGCGACGAGAGAGATAATAGTGAACAAACCTCTATTTGACGAGAAAATAAAGTCAATCTCTGAAATAATCTCACATCAGGACTTTTCCTCGGTGGTAACGGAACTACAGAAAAAGATACTCGAGTCGCCAAACTTGGAGTATAGCATGTCAGACGTAGTGAAGTCAAAGGAATTTGTTGAAGCCCTGAACAAGATTTCAATGTCAATAGTCTCACCAACAATAATAAGCGACGCACTAGCAGAAGCAGCTTATATTTAGCCATTGAGAAATCATCTCCTGATTTCCTGAGTTTAGACTTTTCAATAACATGGATAATAACTTATTTTTATCATGGTAAAAAATCAGTTATTCTAACCCTATTTTGAATGTCTGAATTGAAACTGTGATGAAGACATACTTGATACCCTCTTTACAAAACGGATTAAAGCCTCTCAAGGCGGATGAATATTAAATATTTCTTTTTTTCCTTAAATATTCAACGTAGAAGGGTTAAATTCGACTAGAGCAACCGTTTCAATGAAGATTGGGATAAATAGCTCTTTTCTAGTCCCTATCAAACAACTTCGTGAAGGTATCAAGAGTCTTCTCCTGGTTAAAATAGAGAAGAACATAAAAATCCAAATAAGGGAATCTTTAGTATCCATCAAGACATACGATAAGCTAGGGAAGAGTTTCAACTATCCTCATGGCTGAGGACTTATAGGATGGCCTCACAACTCATGAGGCTTGGTACGAAGGAAAGGTAAATTTCTAACTCCTCCTTTTCTCTGCATGCTCTAAAGCATAAGTTCTTGCCAAGAGGAGCCTTAACTTTTTAGAAGAACTTCTCATCTTCTACAAAACCAATCCGTGAGAGTTACTCTCTAAACTCGGCTTCATGAGAAGAATCCCAGGCTCGAAAGAACATAAAAGGAACGGAGCCTAAGGTATCCTTGAAAATAGATGAGAATAAAAGTGCTCTACTTTGCTTTATTGAAGGACATAACGGGAAAACAGGAAGAATACGTGGAGACAGAATGCAAAGACGTGGAGTGCCTGAAGGAAGAGCTCTCAAGGAGATGGGGAACATCGTTTTCGAACTTAGTTAACGGGAAGAAAGGAGTGAAAGTGATATTCCTTGTTAACGGAGAGACCGGTCACGAAATAAAAGAGGGCGACGAGATAGCCCTCATGCCACCACCGGCAGGAGGGGACCTAGTCAAAGGAAAGATAGACATCATTGAAGAAATAAGGAAGTTCAGGAGCTCTGCTCCATCAGAGGCTGGATCCTTGGTGGTCTACGTAGGTTTCGTTAAGGGCAAGGTTGAAGGACATGAGGTAAAGGAGTTGGACTACGAGAGCTATGAAGAATATACCAAGAAAAGGTTTCGTGAAATCGAGGGGTCTATGAAGGAAAAATACAAGGACCTCGTTGACCTCAAGATAGTGCACGCAATAGATTCCATGAAACCCGGCGAAGACGTGATGATTATCATGGCGCTTGGAAGGGGAAGGAAGGACTCCATAGATGCAGTGAAGGAGACCGTGGAACTTGTGAAGCACACTACTGGAATATGGAAGTTGGAGAGAAGGGACGACGGAGATTACTGGGTAGTTGCAGGGAACACGAGGGTGAAGAAGGGAGATGCAGAGGGATAAGTTTGACACTCTACTCTCAATAGCAGGGTATGATTCAGGGAATGGGGCGGGAGTCGAGACTGACTTGAAGGTCTTCGACTTGTTCGGGTTTCACGGGGCAGGAGCTGTAACTGCTATCACTGCTCAGAACACCATGGGTATAAAGGGAATATACCCCGTGAAGCCAGAAGAACTGAGACACCAGATAAGGACAATAGTGGAGGACTTTCATGTGTCTGGAATCAAGACGGGGATGATCTACGATGCCGACCAAGTGGGGGTAGTGCTTGAGGAGATAGATAGAATGGAATCTCTTCATGGGACCCTACCTCTTGTAGTTGACCCAGTCCTCTTCGCTAAGGACGGGACTCCGCTCATAAAGGATGTTGGGCGCTTCAAAGAACTCTTGAGAAGGGCATTAGTCATAACTCCGAACGCGGTGGAAGCCTCCTTGCTCATGGGAGAGGAAGTCAAGGATCAAGTCTCAGCATGTATGAAACTCCTGAGCGACTTCGGATCCAGATACGTCGTCCTGAAGGGAGGGCATATACCAGGAGGAGAGTCCAAGGACGTTCTTTGTTGGGCAGGGGGACATGTAGAATACATACTTCCTAGGCTAGAGAACACAGATACTCACGGTACTGGGAGCGTGTTTGCCTCGGCTCTCCTATCGTCTTATCTCAAGAGCAATAACATAGTAAGTGCTGTATCCGAGGCTAAGTCGTTTGTATACTGGGGGATAAAGCATGGTCTTCACGTAGGTAAGGGAATAGGCCCTATAGATCCTCTAGCAAAGATGAGGAAGGACTTCTATAAGTATCATGTGCTTGAGGATATGAGAAACTTCGCCAATTTCATACGCAGTGAGAGAGAGTTCTCAAAGCTCGTGCCAGAAGTCCAGTCAAATTTAGCCCACTCCATCCCTCCGAGTCTGGTTGACGGATTAGGCGACATAGCAACATATCAAGGGAGGATAATTAAAGAGTGGGACGGCGGGGTCAGGGTGGGCTTTCCAGCAGTTTTCGGAAACCCGACTCATACTGCGAGGCTTCTGAACGGACTCATAAAGAGGGGAGTCTGTGCAGACTCGCTGATCAATGTGAGGTTTGATGAAAGGTTCGTACGAAAGCTCTCCAATGAAGGGTATAACGTTGTCGAGATATTCAGGGAAAATGAACCCACTTGGGGCGAGGAAAGAACCATGGACTGGATTGCAGAAATATCTTCAAAGGAGGGAGCAAACGTTGCTTTCGATAGAGGTATGAAAGGAAAGGAAGCGATGATCAGAATATGGTCGCTTGGAATAGATGGACTAATTAGAACCTTAAAGCTACTCTTAACTGAGTGAGGAAATTGATTGAAGGCGTTCTGTCAGCTTGTAAAAACCTGGTTAGGACAGGTTGGATGCAGAGCGGGGTTCCTCCTGTCATGGGAGATACCGTGGCTTCGCACTCCTTTGAGGCAGCGGTAATTGCATATTACATTTCAAAGAAGTTGAAGGAAATGGGAGTCCAGATCAACCCAGACCATGCATCTTCTATAGCCCTTTTCCACGACTTAGGGGAATCCCTTCTAGGGGACTTACCTAAGTGGGCTTCATTGAGGCTTGACAAGAGAGAAGCGGAGATGGAGGCGTTCAGGGAGATAGGGATAGGCGAGGAGCTTTTCGCCGAATTGAAGGGTGGTGCAACTATAGAAGCTCAGGTAGCTAAATTGTCAGATAGGATATCGACATCCATGGAGGCTAACAGGCTTAAGAAAAGGGGATATGAAGTTAGTAAAATTCTAGAGACCTATATGCCAGAAATAAACAAAATGTTGGATGACCCTTCCTTGAACAAAGTGAAGCAAATCGTATTAGACATGATAGAGCATTCTAGCTCTGGCTGAAAATCTGTTGGCAAGACCACGGGAATCTAAGCGTGTTCAGTTACCTTGTTGAGGGATCAATCTCCACGAATTTCGCAGATTCGACGTCGCGACACTTTTCACACTAGCTATTTACGACCTCTTCCTTAGGAGTCACGCGCCACTCGAATCTCATCCTTAGCAGTCCTCTCAAATATCCATTCATGACTGCAGTCAGGAAATGCACGCCGTAGCCTGCCTCAGCGTTCCTGTTCGAAAGGATAAATGGGACTGACATGGCTACGAAAACCGTCAGCGAGGAGATGAACGGAACTGGGCCAACCACGGGTATCATGAAAATTCCGACCAGGAGCACTATGAATGGGGCAAAGTAAAGTCCCCATTGCTGAGAGTACATGAAGCCCTCTATACCTTTCACGCCCTTCTTCATCATCATGAGGGATTCCCATAAGAGCTCACCCGACCCGTAAGCCCACCTGGAGATCTGGCTCCTGAGGGCATTTTCGTCAGGAGTAGACATAGTATAAACTATCAAGCTATCAATGTAATTTACCTTGATTCCGTGCATAAACAGTCTAATTCCCATCTCTAAGTCCTCGGCGTAAGAGCCCTCCTTGAACCCTCCTACTCTGGAGAGCACCTCCTTCCTGACCATGAAGGCAGAACCGTTAGGGAAGATAGGTAGGTTCAGCAAGCTCCTCCCCTTGAACAGAGCGTTCATTGAGAACTCCGTCATGACGTGATAAGTCTCCTCCAACGCTGACGAGAAGTTCTTTCTTATTCTCAACCTGAATGCGAACGCATCTCCCTTTAGGGACGATGCTCTCTCGAGGAAGTCCTTGTCTACCCTAGCCTCCACGTCCAAGAAGACTAAGAGGTCTCCGCTCGCTAGTTCGCATCCCAGGTTTAGAGCTCCAGCCTTCATTCCCCTTCCCTTTCCTTTAACTAGCCTGACGAAAGGGAAGTTCAGCGTTCTTTCTAATTCGCTGAAGGTCGTCTCATCGTCGTCAGATACTAGTATGACCTCAAAGTTCTTGTAAGTCTGTTCAGACATGTTCTCTAGCATTTCCTTGACTAACCTAGGGCTTTCCCCCTTGATAGCTACTATTACGCTTACCCTCTTCCTTCCCTCAATTTGGGGTTCTCTTTCACTCTTCTTACCTACTTTAAGGTAGATGAACTGCAACGAGTTCCAAACAGATGAGGGCAAAACTAATATGACGAGAAGTAGTGAAAGCAGAGTTATATTTGATAACACAATATTATTAAATTTTCATGGCTTTTTTAATGTTTTCCATTGCTTCGCTTGAAGTCCCCCAACCGGATATCCTGACCCACTTTCCTGGCTCTAATTCCTTGTAGTGTTCGAAGAAGTGGACCATCTTGTTCTTGACTGCTTCAGGGATGTCAGTTATTTCTCTTATGTTGGAGAACGTTGGGTCTACTTTGTCTTTCGGAACAGCTATTACCTTGGTATCAACACCTTCCTCATCTGTCATCCTTATCATGCCCACGGGTCTTGCCTCTACCACTGTACCGGGGTAGAACGGCATGTTGCTGATTACCAATACATCTATCGGATCTCCGTCGTCGGCCTTTGTGCCTGGGATGAAACCGTAGTTGAAAGGATATACCATCGAAGTGTAGAGGACTCTGTCAACTTTGACCACTTCTTCCTCCTCGTCGTATTCGTACTTCACGTTTGATCCCATAGGAATTTCTATAAAAACGTTGATTAATTTAGGGAAGTCTTTTCCCGCTGAGACCTTCATTTTTCTCACAATAGAATACGCGGTTTCATATTTAAATGATTCACCTTTTCATGTTCATGTGTTTTTTGGACGCGGAGGTGATGATTTTCTCGCCCTTAAGAGAAACCTTTCGTTTTTTTAATGCTAGTAAATTTAACCTTTATGGTGTATACATTCAGGAAATGCCGTAGACGTGGAAGTTCTCATGGCTCTCTGTCCACGGTACCGGATTTTTGCTTGTTCGCTAATTTCAACTCCTCTTATCATGAAAGCTGTTCATGTGTACATTGGTCATGGAGATTATAGGAAAGAACTCAGTGATTCTATCTTGAGAGACAGTAGCAAAGATGCTCTAGTCCACGTGATGTAAACTGACGTGGAGATAAGTTTCCGCTAATGCTCGCAGGGAAAGCTTAGACTGCTATACTTCTAGCTAAAGAGTTTCACGATCGAGTGAACTACCCTTCCTAGGGGCTTCCTGCTTCACGGCTCT
>DAHF01000140.1:4566-5181 GCA_002495845.1 Sulfolobus sp. UBA167 | reverse complement strand
GTCAGGGCGGGGTAGTTCACTTTTCGTGGAGTACGCATGATGAACGAGAAACTAAAGCAGAAAAGTGGAGAGCACTTGAAAAGGGAAATTGTCTTCCTCATGTTAAACACATATATAAATACATAGCATATGGCTATCCTATAAGTTTAAAAAAAGTAAATGATCAAAGAAAAAAAATGAAAAATAGTTTTTCTTCAAAAGTTAGAATTTTGCTTATTTACTGTTTTTTCTGTCCTTGAGTTGACTGTTCTTTCTTCTGGCCCTTTTCCTTCTTGCCTGCCATTTTAACCCTACCATTATTCTCCTTTATATGTTTAAAAGACTTCTCGACCACATTAGAGTAAATATTGACGTAAAATTTTGAGGCAAATAGAAAACATTAACTATAATTCTATGGAAGAATTCTATAAAGTTTGTAGAAATTAATGGAATAGTTATGAATGATTTTTATTATTCTATTCATAAAGTATGTTACTGGACGACGATAAAAGCTTCTGCACACGTTAGTTCTTATATAGAGAAAAAAAGTTCTATACAGAAATAATGTCACTTCCTCAATGAGTTCAGAACTTTCTCTCCAACTATCATGGATGAGATTGTAACCATCGGCACTCC
>DAHF01000140.1:1721-4454 GCA_002495845.1 Sulfolobus sp. UBA167 | reverse complement strand
CCTCTGAAACTTAACTTGGAACTTGCTCCCAGTCTTTGCCATGAAGTCCTTCACGACTAAGTTCACGAACTCTTGATACTGAGGGAACAGAAGCCCGGGCGAAACGGGAATGAGGAACACAAGATCATCGCCCTTCAACGATTTGTCAGTTGCCTTCCTGTAGCTCACGTAATATGACATGTTCTGCGGGTCTGGCTCTCTACCCTGCGATATTGAGTCGAAGTGTACCTTCCAGTCCCCGTTAATTACAATAGTGTGATGCGGGGCTTTCACCTCTCCCTCTACACCGAGGTAAGCGAGTATGGCTGAAGGCGAGAGCTTCTTTCTTTCCCAGAATGACTCTCCCCTCATGGTATATTCGAATGGTAGAATGGTATCAGCGTAGTGGTAGTCCATGTTGAAGATGAACACGTCCCCTTCTTCTCTCTCTTTCCCAGACCTGACTGAAACTACCTTATCATCGACGTCAACCTTGTTCACCTCGTAGTTGAACTTGAACTTCACTCCTGCCTTCGTGCACAAGTTGTACAGTCTATTGACTAGCCCAGCGAAACCGCCTTCAGGGTAGAAAACTCCCTTTCCGAATATGGCGTAGTTCACCATCGCGTAAACCGCGGGCGTATTAAAAGGAGAGCCACCTAGGAAGACGGATGAGAACCCCATGGACTTCAATGAAAAATCGTCAGTGAAGTATTTCCTATTGAAGTAGTCCAGACTTGAAAAGATTGGGAACCTCTTGAGGTTCTTCAGGATCATGGGATCAAGGAAGTCGGAGAACTTCATCTCCTTGAATAGAAACCTCTCCATCGCCAAGTCGTACATGAACTTCGTGTCATCCATGTACTTTTCCATGTCTCCAGAGAGCGGGAAGGAGTCCTTCCTGAATTCCCCATGCCTCTCGTCCAAGTTGAGCTTCCCCGTGTAGAGCGAGAACAAGGGATCTACTTCCATGATCTTTGGGGGCTCTTCGCCTACTTCTCTATAGAACTTTTCGAAGACCTCCGGCATGAGGTACCATGAAGGACCCATGTCGAATGAGAAATCCCCTTGGGAGAAGCCACGGGCTCTTCCCCCGGGGGTGTTTAACTTCTCTAAAACTGTTACTTGAACACCTTTCTTTTGGAGGTAAAGCGCTGTAGACAATCCTCCTATTCCTGCTCCTACTACAACAGCCTTCATGTCTTCTGCCTCGCCTCCTCCGGTATCTTGTCTATACCCTTTATTACGAGCAGGAACCCCCAGTTTCCTTTTCCTTCCCTGTGGTGAACGTCATGGACGAGTATCAGCTCTCTGAATGGCTGGTGCCTCAGACCCCAAGAGCGAAGGTGTAGGTGGCGGTCGTGAATTATCATGTCGTGAACGAACATGTATGCTATCCCGTAGCCCGTCATGCCTAAGGCGACGGAGAGGAAGAACGGGTTCCCCGTGATCATCCATTTAATTATTAAGAAGATGGAAACCCCTGCGAAAATGATCCCGAACGCGTCGTTTTTCTCCAGCTCGCCTTGGATTCTCTTGTGGTGGTCCTCGTGGATGAACCAGAGAACTCCATGCATTAGGTACTTATGCATTAACCTAGCGAGGAATTCCATTCCGAAGAAAGTAGCCACGCCGACTGAGATCAGTTCTAAAGTTTCAACGAACATGAAGAAAGAGTTCATTTATTAATATAAAAGAATCTGTTAAACCGATTTTAACTTTCTTATAAAGCTAGAAAGAAGAATTTTTTTTACACAATTACTTTTGCTAATATACTTCTAAAAAGTTAGTTATGAAAGATCAGCTTAACGCCATTTTCAAGAGAGGTAGTGTAACTTACTATAATAGTACTTTCCTATTCCCTAAGCAAATAAGGAGAGACGTGACTAAACTGTACGCGTTTGTGAGGGTCTTCGACGACTTGGTCGACAGCGTCCCCCAGAGAGGCAAGGAGTTCTATGAAATGAGGGAGAAGTTCGAGTCCGCTCTGGAAGGAGAGGAAGTGAATGACGTTGTGCTCTCCAACTTTGTGGAATTGATGAGAAGAAAGAAGTTCGAAAGGAATTGGGTAGAATCCTTCCTGGACTCCATGGAGAGCGACCTCCACAAAAAGGTGTATTACACCATTGATGAGACCTTAGGGTACATGTGGGGCTCAGCTGAAGTAGTAGGTCTCATGATGATGAGGATCCTCAATTTGAGGGAAGAGTCAACTTACCATGCCAGGATGCTAGGGAGAGCAATGCAGTACCTGAACTTCATCAGGGACGTGAAAGAGGACGTTGAGTTGGGTAGGCAATACTTACCTTTCAATGAAATGCAGGAGTTCGGGGTTAAATCCTTGAAGGAGTGTAGCGACAACTTCAAGGGTTTCATCAGGTACCAGTTGAAGAGGTACATGAACTTCCAGAAAGAAGCAGAGAAAGGGTATAGGATGATACCTATCAGATACTTAATAGCGATAAAGACTGCAGGTGACATGTACAAGTGGACAGCAATGAAGATATGGATGGACCCATGCGTTGTGAACAGAGAGAAGGTTAAACCTAGAAAGAGGAGGGTTCTAGCCAGAGGTCTTTACAACTTCCTAGGTGTCCCGATTTGGAATTTGCTCTATTCTTACCGCATTTAGCATACCTTGAGATAGACTCGATGATATTCTTTCCTACCTTGGCGATCTCCCTCATATTTCACGTTAGGAGGATGTATAAGTCCCTGGCTTTCTCTATGGTTATCGTAGCCCCACTGTACTTA
>DAHF01000140.1:0-1679 GCA_002495845.1 Sulfolobus sp. UBA167 | reverse complement strand
CCGGTTGAGGAAGTCCTCTTCTTCTTCGTGACCCCTTTCGCCACACTCTTGATATATGACTTCTTGATGATGAAGTTCAGAGACAAGGAAGTGAAATTCATCACTAGGGATAGAGTAACAGTAGTAGCAGTAACAATCCTGTTGTTAGACGTCCTTTTCGTGGGTTACTCTTATACTTTCATAGACTTGATATACTTGTCAGCTTCCTTGCTACTCTCCAACGTTTTGGACCCGGACATGCTGAG
Source organism: Sulfolobus sp. UBA167 (assembly GCA_002495845.1). Taxonomy (GTDB): domain Archaea; phylum Thermoproteota; class Thermoprotei_A; order Sulfolobales; family Sulfolobaceae; genus Sulfuracidifex. Next base: position 1,434 of record DAHF01000140.1, on the reverse strand, counting down.
GTCTAGGAACTATTGGTATTTCGTTGCGCTAACGTACATACCTTTCATGGTGTTTGACTATTTCCTAACATCCCTGCCAGTGGTAATTTACGGTCCGCACTCAATACTAGGGATAAGGATAATCACGATTCCCATAGAGGACGCGTTGTATTCCCTATCCATGATGAACTTCTATACACTCTTCTATAGACAAGGTAGAAAGGTATGGAACTCGATAGAATAGAGAAGCTCTTTTCCAGCGACGACCCAAAGGAGGTTGAAAAAGTGTACACATTTGACAGAGAGGAAATACTAACATGGATGAAGAATAGGCCTTCCCCGGAATTCAAGATGAAGGAGATAGAAGGCAAGGAGGGCGAAGTTGTTGTCGTGATTCCCACGGCTGATTCCTCAGGAGCAAAGGCAAGGGAGGCTTCGTCGGTTTTCTTTCCCCTGCACGTAATTCTAGTGGAGAGCAAAGGGCCTCTCTTTAATTACTCCAAGAGCGTGAACTTGGGCATCATGAAGGCCATGGAGAGCTCTCCCAAGTGGGTTGTAGTCTCAAACGATGATATTCATCGTAAGGATGGCGCTTCCAAGCTTCTGGACTGCTTGTCGACTTCAACCAAGGGGATGGTCATGGCATCACCTTCATCCTATCATACCTACAAGGTATCCTTGATCGAGATGAAGCCCTACTTCCTGAGGGGAATGAACCTCATAGGTAAGGTCGCCAAGCTACCTCCTGCGGAGGTCTACAGCTATTTAGCAATGCGTTACGGGAAGAGGTTAGGCGTGAAAACGATGACAGTTATAGACTCAATGTTGGGCCCGATGAAGAGGATGGCGGGAGAGGTGAGGGACTCCATCATAAACGCTGGTAGCTTCATGATTCTCAATAGGAGGGTGATACGAGGAAAAGTCCTTGATGAGACCTTCGTGAACGGCTATGAGGACGTATACCTCTCCATGAAGATGAGGGACGACTACGAGGTGATAGACTTCAAGGTAGAGGAGGACAGAGGAGCGAGCCTGGGCTTCGGCAAGTTGAGGTTCTACAAGTCGTTCGTGAACGAGGTGTACCTCAATTATTTGTTGTGGAATTCTTGAGCTTCCTTTTTGTCACAAGATTAAACTCCAAAGATCGAATGACAGTTTTGAAAACCGTAGTCATTACGCGAAAATGTATTCCTTACTTAATAACCTCAAACTAAACTTTTGCATGTCAAGACGAGAAGTGACAAGGGCTTCTTGCTCTCTTTATCGTTTCATTTTTCAGGTATCAAGCTCTAGATTCATTATATCCTTTGGACTCGCTCTCCACGGAGTCCCACAAGCACGCGGAGGCCAGAACTCTAGACGTCTCCTCAGCCTTCCCTTCAAGGTCAACATGGATAGAACATCCTACTTGTTGTACATTTCGGTGAGGAAGACTCGGCCTTACCACCTTAACTT
>DAHF01000139.1:20828-21404 GCA_002495845.1 Sulfolobus sp. UBA167 | reverse complement strand
CCTTAGTTGTTTTTCATCACGAACCGTTCGGCTACGTCCCAGCGGAGAGCATGGCATCAGGTACCCCTGTCCTGACTTACGCGAAGCAAGGTCCTTCAGAGAGCGTCTGCAAGGAATGTGGGTGGTTGGTGATGGACAAGGAAGAGATGGTAAAGAAGGCGATCGAGATATGGGAGAAAGGCTACGACCAAAAGATGAGGGTAAACGCGGTCATGAGGGCAAAGAGGTACAGCACTGAGGTTATAATGAAACAGTGGATGGGGCTCATAGAGGAAGAGAAAGTCGAAAGCGAAAAATGAGAAAAAAATAGAAAGATAGCTGTTATAAAGATAAAGAGACATTTCAACCTTTCATTTACACACAAAAAGAGATCAAGTGTTCAGCAACAAGTTTCTCGGTGTCGTCCCTACTATCATTACAGGAAATTGGTTAGGTCTAGCTGTGGAAGAAAAGGACGAGGTCCCCAGGTTCTCTCGTTATTCATACTTAAGTCATCCTTGGTGTTGTTCAGCTTTCCTGCACTACTCTGTAGCTCAAGTTTATAGACCTATCACATTTTCTCTATAGAAAATCGTC
>DAHF01000139.1:6295-20761 GCA_002495845.1 Sulfolobus sp. UBA167 | reverse complement strand
AGGATGAGGAGGATAGTGAAGAAGCTCAACATGGACAACGTAGATCTAGAGAGGGTCAGGGTCGTAGGCTCACTCGGCTCTAAAGGAAGGGCTATAGCTAGAATATGGCCTATACCGCGTGCGGTCTCCTTCGGTTTCAACTTGGGTACTCTATACACCATAGAGCTGATATGGGAAAGGTACTCCTTGCTTGACGATGACTCCAGGAATAAGGTAATGATACACGAACTGCTCCACATACCTGGGAAGTTCAGCGGGGGGCTCAGGCCTCACGGAAAGAAGGTGAACCAGAGGGAGGTGAACAAGCTTTTCAGAAAGATGAGGGAAAAGGAGGAGAAGGAGGAAAGCGGTAGTCCATGACTTTTAACGACGGGGAGAATAAAGAAGAGAGTAGAGAAGAAAGGAAAAGGAAGAAAGGGGGAGAGAATGGAAGACCCCTGTTCCTATCCTAACTGATAAGTTAAAGAACACCAATGCAGGGGCACACGTTAACCCTAATATCTCCCTGCAACCATGTCGTTCAATGCTCCTTTCTCCGTCACTGCGCATTACCTAGACCCTCAACTTTCCTCTACTTGTCTTTTTGCATCACGGATATAGGAATTCTTCTAATTCTAATTTTAAATGTGTATATACGTGTGTATGTATATATATTATCTCCCATTTTCCTTTTTATCAAGTATTTGAAGACCCCTTTCATCCCCCTTGCATGATTTGTCGTACCTAACTCTGGCTTTCTCTGCACACGAAAAGTAGCTCATTTTGTGGATCCCCTGGAAGGGTTCCAGAGAGTTCATCGTTCACATCATCGATTCGGGATTGCATCTCTCATCTGGCAGTCGATGAGAAAACCACCCCACATGAGATCAGTCATTGATTACCCAGGATTCCGTGAAGAGAGGAAAGATGATTATCCTCCATAGTCCTGAGCCCTCATTGAGCTGGGGCGTCATTAGTTTCACTAAAAGAAGTTTAAACACGTGCATTTGAATCTTCACCCTAGAAGAGGCGAGGATTTCATTCTTTTGTAAACCTCATTTCCCAGTTCTCTCCATGGTCTTCTTCATCTCCTTCAGACACGAACTACAGCAAAGATAATAAGTCCTGTTGTTTCGCGTGTAGGTGAAGTACTTCTCTCCTTGGTGTATTTCTTTGCCACAGTAGTCACAAGTTAGCGATGGCTTGACTATTATGTCCTTTACGTTACCCTTCATGGAGATGAACACCTCATTAGCTTGGGCCTCCTCAGTCCTATTGAGGAGGGATGAGATGTCATTGCTTCTAACTACGCAGAGTTCCTTACCGTCCACAAGGGGATAGCATTCCTCGCACCAGTTGACGCATTTCCCCACTATGAAAAGGGTGGGGAAACTCTCGACCGCGACCTTTAACTTCACCCCTTTTTTGAACAACGACCTTAATATACGCGAAGCCGTGTTCCTATTCACGTTCAATTCCTTGGCTAGGTCCTTCACGCTAATCCTTGGGTTCCTCCTCAACGCCTCTATCGCCCTGAACTCAAGTTCAGAGAACTTTTCTTCCATATAGATCTAACGTTAGAGAATTTTTTAAGTCATAAAGTGATCCCAGTGTATATAGGTTTGCAATCTCAGCCGAGGAGAACACTTAACAGAAGCAGGGAAAGTAATGTATATTTTGCTGGAAGAAAGAGAAGTTAATGATTTTCTATTATAACATAGTAAAGATATATATATGTGTATATATATGTGTGTATTTCTTATCTAAATGTAATAGAAATCCAGATTTTTTATGTGTATAAATATTCCTTTCTCCCATCTCAATAGGTAGCACTAAATGCTTTCTGACCTACAAGTTTCATAAAGAGGTCAAATAGGAGATATCTTGAAAAGTCTTATCCTTTCTGAGGCTAGATCAAGGTCGAGACAGATTTGGAAAAAGGATTTTAACCTTCACTACCTAACTAAAAGTGTGGAGAAATCCAAGTTAAGCAATTCTTCAGTTGATGCCATAAGATACGTTGTAGTTAAACTTCTTGCAGGAAAGGACTATGTTTTAGACTCAATATATAGATACCTCGTGGAAGGAGAGGGGCCCAGTAAGCTGGCGTCGAAGCACAACGTAACTAAGCACAGGATAAGGGGAAACATAGTGAGGTTCATAGAGAAGAGCGGAGGGGAGAAGAAGGCTAAAGCAATAGCCAAGCTCCTAGCTCAGAACTTGGTCGACGTTTCCCCAATAGTAAAGGACGGAGTGTGTACTATATGCGGAGAAAGAGTAAACGAGGACAACATAGATAGGCACATATCAACGAAGCACAAGTATGAAGTACAATACTTGACTAACAAGGCGAGGATCGCAATTTTAAGGGCATACAAGGAGAAAGAGAGCAGTAGCAAGTAATGTTCAAGGCAATGTAGAGACGTGAACTACCCCGCCCTTGCCGTTAGACCCATTGTTTTACAAAAAATAATTTTGGTTGAGTAGTATCAGATTCATGAAAAATTAGAGACATAAAGATCGTAATAGGATTATTTATTTGTTTATTTTTCACTAGGATAAAGATTCTAAATTTTTTTAAAAAAAAGAAATAAATTTTCTTCTTCCTCCTTGTCTTCCCGATCAAGGAGACCTCAGTACTCGCCTAAAGTACCCTTTTCCCTGGCCCTCTTGAAGGCATATCGAAATGTAAGTATTCCAAGAGGAACTAAAATGGCGTCGAAGACCAGAAGTACTGAGATCACGTTCCACAGCTGGAACGGAGATGCCCCCTCTAACATTGACTCCCTGAGTCCGTTCAGAGCCCACGTCAATGGAATGAGGTAGCTCACATATTTCAACCCGAAGGGGAGGACTGCCACAGGGAAGACAGTTCCGCTCATCAGGGTAGTGAAAGTGGAGAAGAAGAATGACACCGGGTTCCCCTGCTTGACTACCATCGTGAAGGCCCCTGAGATGGAGGCTAAACCGAAAGTAGATAAGAGAAGTGTTGCTAACAACACTAACGTGGAGGCAAGGTTAACGTTGTAGTGTGCACCTAACGCTAAGCCTACGGACAGGATAACGACAGCATTTATCGTGTTTAGGAGGAAGCCCCAGAGGGCTGAGTAAGTTAAAAACCCCGTGACCCCTGACCTGGAAATGACGTAATACTCTATGGTACCGTAAAGCTGTTCGTTCCTGAGCCTCTGGCTAATTGTCGAGATGACCGAGGAGACGTAACCCTGAAAGGCAAGCCCTATTACGAAGAACTGGGTGTAATCATGGACCCCGATGTCCGAGACTACGTTCTCGCCTAAGGAGGTGCCAACGAAGTAATAAGTGAAGACCGGAAGAGTCCACGAGAGGACCGTGAGGATGACTTGGGTCTTATAAGATATCCATACCTTGAATCCCCTGAGATATATGAATGCAAATGCAGCACTCAAGAAGTTTCCCTTCACATTGATCGCCCGGAGTAAACTCTTATTCCCTCCATCTAGCTCCTCCCCTTTTCCTACCTTCCCTCGCTACGTCTATGCCTTCCTCTACGAAGAAGACGTAAACGTCGTCCATGGTAGGGGTCACCTCCCTTAAGTCGTAAAGCTCAAACTTGCCCATCTCCCTCTCCGGCAACCTCAACACAGCATACTCTTTCTCCATCCTCACGACGAACTTCTCCATCCCGTGGGGTATGTCGTAGACCTTTCCCTCGTATACCTTCCCTATTGAGCTCTTGAGCTGTTCTGGGTCTCCCTTAGCTACAACCTTGCCCCTCTTAAACACTATAACTTTCCGTGAGAGATCCTCCACTTCCTTTAGGTAATGTGACGTCATCAGAACTGTTTTACCCAAGTTCTGGAGGTTCTCTCGGAATATCCTGGCAGAAACCGGGTCGAGGCCAAGGGTAGGCTCGTCCAAGAGAATCACAGGAGGATCAGTGAGTATTGCCCTAGCCAAGGCTAACCTCCTCTGCATTCCTGTACTGTACTTCATGTAAGGAGTGTCCTTCCATTCTATCAAGCCGACCACTTCAAGCACCTCCATAGCCCTCCTCCTGGCGTCGGAGATCGAGAGGCCTTGGAGGGAACCAAAGAATACCAAGTTCTCTAGCCCAGTGAGCCTATAGTAAAACAACCTGTCGCTTACCGTGACAAGACCTATGTTTTCCCTCACTTTCTTCTCATCCTTCACTACATCGAAACCGTTCACCGTTGCCTTGCCTGAGGTAGGTATCACGAGGGTCGAGAGGATCTTGAGCATGGTTGTCTTTCCCGCACCGTTGTGGCCAACTATTGAAGTTATCTCTCCTTTCTCAGCGGTGAAGGAAACCCCGTCTAGGGCACGGATCTCCTTCCCTTTAGTCTTGTACACCTTAACAATGTCGTCGACGACAATCCCACTCATGTATGAAATGTGGTGAATTAGAGTTAAATGCTTTATATATGAAGTATTTTTGTTTTTTGTACCAAGACTGGGCGACTCCGTAGAAAAAGAGAGAGCTTAGTTCTCCTTAGAAGATTTCGTGCTTAGAGGTATGCATCGAGAACGGTTATTCTCATTTTAGTATCAAGATTTTTGCTTGTACGAGTAAAGTTCCTCTCTTCACGTTCCATCTTTCCGCCTTTCTAGTCACTACGCTAAGAGCTAATGACGTCATGCGGTATCAGGTGAAAAGCACTCCTTTTCTTATATTCCGTCACACACAGTGTGGATCCAGCCTTTAACTTGTCACCTGATCATGAGCCACTTCTGGTTTGAGTACTTAAAGGAAAGCTCCTTGGCCAGATCCTTCTCTAAGTAAGATACCTCGTCTTCCTTGAGCCCCAACCAAGAGAAGCCTTCCATTAGGGCATCCATGGCCTCTTCCCTCTTCACCTTGCTTCCGAGGAGAGCTGAAATGGTAGTCACTCTCACAGAAGGCTTGCCCCTCACGTTTTCCTTCACCGAAGGCTGTCTTATCACGGCTAACTTCTGAAGGTCGGTGTCATACATGAAGGTGCCGTGGACCAACGTGAAGCCTCTCCTTGTAGCTCCTGCCATCCCTGTTATCTTCTTCCCTTCAACTTCGACGTCATTTATTGGAGTGAACTTTGCCTCAACTCCGAGGACCTTACACGCTTTCACTATTCCCCTCCCCGCGATCTCGTAGCCTTCCTCCATCGAGAACTCGCCCAAGATAGACCAAGTTATCTCTCCTTCTTCATCATGGAGTGCTGGCCCTCCACCGGTGAAACGTCTAACCACTGGTATCGATAACTTAGCCCTCTCCTCCTCGTTTACCCAGTCGTGATAAGCCAGAAACCTGCCTATGGAAAGCGTGGTAGGAGAGAAGTTCCAGAACCTCACCGTAGGAGGGACGAGCTTATGTGAAGCAAGGATCAGCATTGCCTCATCTAATGCCATCTGGTTTTCTCCCTTGTCTCCGCCCGAGATCACCAACCTCACGATCTCACCTTGAACTCGCCAAGGAACTCCTCGGGGAGTGAACAACAAGCGTCGTATATCTCCATCTTCTCCCTGAGTGACGGGTGGGGATTGGCTATTCTATCCACATATTCCATCGCTCTGGCGTCAAGCTCCTTCTTCAGGGGAAAAGGCCTCATACACCCTAGGGAAGTCCTGTTGAGGGACGAGGAGAGCTTTATCATTTCCAGCGCTTGGTCCACACTAGGCATATCGTACCTCTCTGAGACAGTCCCCTTCGTAGGTATCATGACGAGTATGTTTATCATGTAAGGATGAAAAGACGAGGCTTCCCTTATCGCGACTGACGGGTCATCGTTGGGTATCCCTACCATCACGTGGGGCACAACGTACTTTGGCCCGCGTGAGACCAAGAGGTCGAGCATTTTAACGTAATCAACAGAAGACCTCCTCAAACCCTTCTCCTTTATCTCCGCGTCAGTGAAGGTGAACTCGAAGTCTACTATGTCGACCGCGTCGGACATTTCCTCTACAACATCCCTCTCCTGAATCCCAGGATGAACGTTGAATACTACCCCCAGTTCCTTCTTTAGCCTCCTCATGATAGGCAAGTATTTCCTGATATGGAGTGACCCTTCCTTGTCGAATCCACCGCTGACCAGGAAGCCCTTCACGCCGTGAGAGTTCATCCTTCGGACAGACTTCTCGAACTCGTCCACCGACATTGCACCTTCCATGGACGAGATGTAGTGGGACGAACAATACGAGCACGAAAGGGCGCATGAGCCTCCTGTGAGGCTTAGGGTCGCGAACTTCCTCATCTGCACGAAGCCCTTTTTAATCCCTCACCACCTTTGGTATATTATATAACTCCTTATCTGTGGGTGACTCGTTGTAAAAAGGTCTGTCGCATGTAGGGCAACCGGAGGTGTTAAAGTGGTACCCCTTTGAGGGTAGCAAGAGCCTGCCGTCCTTGATTATGCTCGACAGGGGATATCCTCGCGAGAGGTAATACCTAACAGTTTGCACCATTCTATAGTCCTGAATTGGAGGGGAACTTCTATCCTGCATTGGAGTCCCCCTTACGGGAGTGAAAGCGAAAAGGGCTACCTCAGCGCCCATAGAGTAGATCCTCTCCATGAGGGACAGGAAGTCCTCCTTCCTCTCACCCAGCCCGAAGACTAGGTGGACGAAGACCTTCCTCCTTCCAAAGACGTGTACTGCCTCATCGATGAACTCCATGTAACGGGAGAAAGGGAAAGGCTTGCCTATCCTCTGGAACATCTCCTCAGTCGTGTCAAGCCCTACACCCAAGTAGTCTACCCCTGCCCTCGCGAAGTCTTCCAATCCGTCTACGGGAACCGTAGTCAATGACTTCCCCCTAGTGTTGACCTCACTCATCACTTGCAGTGCCTCTTCTCTGAACCCAGGTCTGAAGACAGTCTGAAGACAGAAGCGCTTGAAAGCACCTATCCTCCCCTTGGCATCCTCCAAATCCATTGGGTACCACTTCACTCTGGAGAGCATATCCTTGTTGGACGAGAATCTAGATTGAGTGCAGAAAGCGCAACCTGCGGTACAACCTCCCCCTTGAAGGGCGTAGGCAGTACCGCTGTACGTGTGGTTTACCTTCCCTTTTAAAAAAAAGAATGTTCCCGAGGAGAATAGGAGAGTTGTCATAACTTCATTTGATTTATTGCTGAGTTTATTAAGCTCACCAGTGTGTTCACTAGGTTAGTCACTACTCTTCTGTAGAGGAAGATCAAAATCCACCTAAAGTTAATTGTCATTAGCAACTTCCTTGCCAGGCTAAGTTGTCTCGACATGATCTCTCTGAAATTAACGTCATTTATTTCCCTGATGACTCCCCTAGTGAAGGAGATGAACTCCTTTACAACTTCCTTAAGGGACCTCGGGCTCTCCCTGTTAAGCTTCAGCTCTTCCTCGAACTGTGACATCCTCTTTCTCATTATAGTATAGTTAAGGATGTCTTGAAAATCTGCCATGTATATATACTTATGTGGTATTACGTTATAAGACACAGGACTTATTGATTGCTGGCTTCCCCGGTATGATTCTTGGAGTCCAAGAACTCCTGCACTGCCCTCAGACCCTCGCCAAGTCTGACGTCCTCCCCGAGTTCCTTCAGGACTCTCTCTAACACGCTTATCGTTATCACGGCGTCGTTAGGGGTCACCCACCCCATGTGTCCTATCCTGAAGTACTTAAAGGCAGGATGGACGCCGGGGGCGAATTCTACTCCCTCAGACAAGCTCATCTCCATAACCATCTTTGGGTCTGCCTTCTTCAGCTCAACGCCGGTTACGCTATTGCTATAGCTCTCTGGCAACTTGGCCACTATGCTGAACCCCATGCTCTCCAGCCCGGCCCTGATGGCGCCTGAGACTACTTGATGCCTTCTCACCCTCTTTTCTATTCCTTCATTCTCGACCTCCTCCAATGCTTTATTCAACTGGAAAATCGTGTGGACCGGAGGCGTTGCGAAGTATGACGCTTTTCCTTCCTCCATAGACCTCATGACGGGTAGCCAGTTCTTCAAGTTAAGGTAGTATCCCGCGACCGATTCGTCCGATATTGAGTTCACAGCCTTGTCTGAGAGTACAAGAAGGCCCGCGCCTGGAGTTGACCCTAAAGCCTTCTGGCTAGCGGACAGATAGACGTCTATTCCCCACTCTTCGCAGTTTACCTCCTCAGCTCCCATCCCTGACACACCGTCGACTACCGTGAGGTCCACGTCGTCCTTGATTTTGCCTATGACCTCCTTTATTGGCTCCCTTACGCCGGTGCTGGTCTCCACGTGGGTTAACGTAACCAGCTTGTACTCCTTCTTCTCAGTCATCTCCTTTACCTCTTCAGGCTTGACGTAATATCCTGGCTTAGGTCTCAACACGTCCACGTTTACTGGGTATCTCTTCAAAATGTATTCCCATCTGTCTCCGAAGACTCCGTTCGAGACCACGAGGACGTTATCTCCCCTCTTTAAAAGGGAAGTGACGCTCTCCATTGCTGACGTGCCTCCACCCGGGATTATGAATGGCTGATATGACTTTGCCTTGGTTATATACCTCAGACCTTTCAATGAGGAAGAAAAGGCTTCCGCAAATTCCTTTGAGGTGAAACCTACGTTGTTCTTGACTCCGGCCAGAAGAACGTCGTCCTTTATCGTCACAGGACCGACGTGCATGAGAATTTTATCCATGGAGATAATGACCAGATCAGGGTTTTAAGTAATTAAGTTCTCCATGCCGTAAGACGCTAGGATTTGGGCATAAGTGAACTACCCTCACGGAAGGGGTCTTATGCCACCCATTAAGATAAAGCTTTCAAAAGCTCACGGGAAGTGCATTTTTACAAATATCTAAAAAATATGATGCGTTAAGGTGAACCGCGTCTAGAAGGCAGTAAACTACCTCGCCTTACGGACGGGATCTCTGTAAGGAAAGATGAACTTAGAGGGAAAAAAGCGTCGTTTGTAACAGCTATTTTGTACTAATTATTATTATATATATAAAAAAATATATAATTTAGGGAAAACTGCTGAGAGCTCATATTAACATGTGCTATTTTACCTTCTCAACAAATAGGCTATACCTATAGCTACGATGATGACTACAACCACCGCGATAATGTAAACAGTGTAGTTGCTCTGGGAAGTTGAGACGGATTGAGATGAGGAAGGATAAGAGGAGCTCTGCGACGGAGATGTGCTGGAATTTGACTGCGTGTTCATGGTTGAGGAAGATGTTGAGGTTGATGATGAGGAAGTTGAGGTTGAGGAAGTTGATGAGGTTGATGAGTTGGACTGGGTGCCTGAGCTTGAGCTGTTAGACGTATAAACTAAGTAATACTGCTGAGCTGGATCTGAAAACACAGTGACGTTGCCGTCAGCAATGAAGTAGTCCCTGGAGTTGAGCAAAACCAAGTGCCCTCCTACGTTCTTGTAGATGACGAACGACGAGTTCATGATGCTGATGTTAAAAACCGCATATCCGGTAGAGCTTATGTCAGCTTCTATAGCACTCCTCTGTGTTGAGTTAACGTTAATGACTACGTGTTTTACCGTGGGCTTCACTAGTTGTACTGTTGACGCATTGCTTGAGTTGACGAAGACGTAATGGACCCCGTTTAAGAATACTTCTACCAAGGTACCTTCATAAACTTGGTGGGTCATGTTAACGTATACTGTAGTGGATACATTTCCTTGGTCATATTGAACCACGACGGGCATTCCGTTTACCTCAAGTGTGAAAGGTCTGCCCTGAGCCACGTGCGCTCCGTTGAAGCTTACTATCAAAACACTGGAGTGTTCCACCAAGTTCTCCATATTCATGAAATTACCTAGATTACCTCCAAAATTAACCGCATTTGAAACGTAGGTTGACCTCACGAATCCGGCTTCAGTGCCGTTGATGCCGAAGAACTCTGCCATCATGAAGGAAGCATTATATCCTACCATCCCGCTGAAGGTTATCGCTGGTGCACTCCACACCATGGAAGGAACATCCTTTCCGTCAAAGTAAGAGGTCGAAACAGAGAAGGGCGTGTTGTTGGCTTCGAGCTCAACGTTCGAATTCTCGTAGATGAAGTCCCCCTTGTTGTACCTCTCAAACCCCTGCACGTTGACGTTTACCTCCCTCGTGTTAGTTTCCTTCACTTGAAATGAAGGGACGTTAAGGTAGACATCGATGGTGTATGTCTCCTCCTTTCCGGCGGAGACGTTGAACGACTCGGAGGTAGTTCCGGTCCCGTTGAGGAACACCAAGCTAACCTCGCCTGACCCATTCACGTAAGCGTAACCTTGTACTTCAGTGGAAGGCACTCCAGCCCACGCAATCTCCTGTTGTGACCCCGATGTTACTTCAACCTCGACTAAAGGCGCAGGAGACGAAACGTACACAGTCCCGTTCGTCCCTAAGGTTAATTCCACCGTACCCTTGTATTCCTTGAGGTTCCCGGAGCTAAGGACATAAGTCGTCGATTGTTCCTGAACTGTGAACTCTCTATTCACCATGCCGTTGAAGGTTGAATTAGTGATCCTCATTGTTTCTGTGGAAGAGAACGGGGTTGAAGAGTAATGGAACTCAATAGTGTATCTAGCGTAATACACGTGCGACTCAGCTCCATCGGTCCCCTGTGATGAAATGGTAGGAACGAAAAATACGAAAGAAAACAGTACAAGGAAGCTTAAAATAACAGAGCCGAACCTCTTGAAATTCATTTAATCTCTCTATCACACACTCTAAAATAAAAAGCTACCTACCTAGAATTTATCAATATAAATATATAATTTAACTAATTTCACTCCAAAATCAAAGGTGCAACCAACCTAATTTACGCTGATTTATCCTGTCGACCCTATCCATCATTACAATTAAAGGCATGTTAGAAAGAGTCTGGAAAAGTTCCTCGTATTGTTCCAATCCCTCCACCTGCTCCCTGACTTCATCTATCGAGTCCGGGTTAATTTTGTATAACCACTCATGGTATTCGTTCTTCCTCGTGCTCTGAATGACTAGCCCTCTCTCCTCCAGGTCAAATAACACGTCATTTACGTCCTTAGAATAGAAACCGTGGAACCACCTCCTGAACTTGACTCCAGTCTTTATTTTATACTCTTTGTCTAAAATGTAAAAGAGGTAGAGGAGGGCTGTAGGGGACAGTCCAACTGAAGAGCAAAGTAGCAAGTAGAGGGCAACTTGGTGCTTATCATATCTCTTTCGACTGAACAGTCCCATTAGACGATCTATATAAAAAGAGGATTAAATCTATTTCGTTTTTTATAGAAAAAATCTTAGAGATGATGATATTAAAAGGAGAATTTTTGTTTGTAATATAAACTACAATTCGTCCTCAAATAGAAGAGACCCTATCCATGAGGGCATTCTTTGTCCGCCAGATCATGACGAAATCCAGCGTCCACGGAGACTGATTTCATATAATCCGCTCTTAGACCCTATTGATGGCTCGCACATTAGCGTCCGTGAGGCAGGGCAGTTTACTGTGAAGATCCTTTCGAAAGTTGACGAATACTAAATTTGGATCCTCCGGAGAATACAATTAGAATGATGATGTTCTTATGTTGAGTACAGACTCAACTCGAATTATGAGCTTTTTCTGCGAAGACAGCTCCTTACAAGACCATATAATTATGTAAACAACTTCAGGACAGTCAAAAGGACTGCAAGTTGTTCTTACATGGTTTTTGGAAATCCCTTTTTTCGGTTTTGAGTTATGGTCAAAGAATTGTGTTGGTGAAATCGAGAAACTTCTTCACTTTAAGTTGGGCAGGATGCAGAGACCCTCTATGAAACACCCTATATCCCATTTCGGATATCTGTTCCAGCTCACTGCTGTACACAAAAACATAGTTGTACCCGTATACTGCATACGCGTAAGCTGGGTTAGTACCTTCGGCGATCCTCCTAAAGTCACTTATGAGGGAATTTACTTGTACTACTGCACTAGGTCCTCCGCTCTCCTCAACCGCGGGTATTCCCTCATCAACAGAGAAGCCTTCAATTGGGAGGTCAGACCTCAAGAACGATGCATGGACGTTGTATTTTCCCCCTTCATATTCCATGACGAAAGCGATAGGCTTGAACTTAGATAGGATGAAAGAGTACAACATGAAGTACCCCGGGTCTGGAGTGGACTTCTCGTAAATGTAGACGTGGCTAGGTCTGACGTAGATTTTCATCCTTGAGTAGGTTATTGCTCCCAACATACCTTTAGACCCTATGACTCCCTTCCATGCTATTACCTTCCTAGGAGTGATAAACCTCACAGACTCTGCTAAGTCATAGGGAGTTCCGAATCCAGTGGATAGAGAACTGACCGTGTTCTGAGCCAGAGCTCCTCCTACGGTCCCGTCGTATATCACAGGAAAGAGCATCCCTTCTTCTGCAGCCTCCTCCCTTATCTTAGGTACCAAAGCGCCAGCGTAAGATTCGACGATACCGTCGTGAATTGAGAATTCGCTCATCTCCGTCGTCGATAAGATGTCCTCAACTTTAGATATAGACCTCGAGTCATGCGTTCCAGTACCTATTACCCTTATTTTCTTTCCCGTCTTTGAATATTCTCCAAGAATCTGCATAACTTCAATCTCATCTTTGGGCTTCATCAACATGAATACCTACTTCATGAGAAAAACTTTTAAAAGAAGGGGCGAGAAGGAAGGTAATATCTCCTGTATTAATTCTTGTTGTCATTGTTCCTTCCGCTTTTTTTATCTGTCTCACTCGTGATGTGCTTATAGCAAAGAGTAAAATTATCCCCGTCCCTAGACATGGCCTTTACGCACATACCTTTTTCATCGTCATACCATCTGTCAATGGGGATCAAGTCCGAATCCATAGGATATACCTTTTCATCAGGTAAGGTGCTTCCTATGTTCAAGCTTTGCTTGATTTCATGTTTAACTTCTGGCTCTCCGAAGTAGCTCTCCTCACTTGTCGGAATAAACGCATTAGCGAAGAATGAAATAAGAAGGGCAACTCCTTCTATCTCTAAGGCATCAACAAAGTAAGGGAAGACAGAGGAATGCATTAGGAGTTCTACTCCCGCTGTGGTTAAAGTCACACCAAAAAGGACTGCTATAAACATGAAGATATCGGCAAACAAGTCGTTTACTCTTCGCAAATACGTCACCTCAATTCTTAAATTATAATCACTTAAGTTACTTTTATATCTTTTCATATCAGGGACATTTTGACTAGTGAAAAAATTTATAATATTTTTTAGGTATGTAGCGTATCTTTTCCTATCTTGAATATCATTACGACTCTTTTTTAATTGTTTTTAGTCTACTCTCGTATTTCTTTAACACCTCTTCTACCTCCTGCTCAGCCTCCTCGTAAATTTTCATAAGCTCCTCCATCTCTGGAGTGAGGGTTGAGCCCCCCGCGTTCCTTCCTCCTTTCTTCATGCTCACCCCTTTCATTGTAGTGTCTATTCTCTTCACGTATTCCCAAGCGAACTTGTAAGACATTCCGGTCTCCTTGCAGGCGTTAGTGAGCGATCCAGTCTTCTTTATAGCCCTAAGTATATCTATTCCTCCCTTTCCTAGTATGGGCTTCCCATCATCCGTCTCTACCCAGAGCTTGAAGTTAAACCTCATAAGTCCAATCCTTTATCATAAATTTGTTTCATTAAAATATCAATCTTTCCTTTAACCTCCTGTAAGTCCTTACCCACCACGTTTATGTGTCCCATCTTCCTTCTCTTCTTGGCCTCCTTCTTGTTGTACCAATAAACCTTTCCAGCTCTAACGTTGGGTGCTCTGTCTATTCCCAGTAAATTCAACATGCCTGAAGGGGAGGTCAGTTCTGTAGGTAAGACCTCTCCTCCGGTTATGGCATTGACGTGCTGGTCGAACTGTGAGAAGAGCGCTCCATCCAAAGTATAGTGGCCAGTGTTGTGTACCCTTGGAGCGAACTCATTTATTAAGATCGATGATCCCTTGACGAAGAACTCCACTCCTATCGTCCCCACGTAGTTCAAGGATTCAGCCAACTTCCTCACGATATCCTGCATCTTCGGGTCTCCGTAAGGGCCGTAGTTGTAGACTAGGATCCCCTTTAGGTTGAGGTTGAACGTTGGAGGGTATGCAGAGAACTCTCCTTTCCTCGACCTGACTCCTATGACTGATGCTTCGAAGTCGAAGTCCACATACTCCTCAACTACGAACGTACAGTCCATGCCCTTGATGTGGGAAGCTACAGAGGGGTCTCCCTTCACGAAGTACTGTCCCTTTCCGTCATATCCCCCTTTGGATTGCTTTATTACACCGTAGTTATTGAACTCGTCCCTTAAGACCCTGAGGGCATCATCTCCACCCCTGACTACGACAAACCTAGGCGTCGGAAGGCCGTGGTCGCGGTAATACTCCTTCTCCTTGTACCTTTCCCTTTTCAGCTCAACTGACTCAATGGAAGGTAATAGTTTACCCTCGTCCTGAGCGTACTGGAGGGCTTCACTGCTTACATGCTCGAACTCAAACGTGACCACGTCAGACGAGTCCACCATTTCCTTGTACTCTGTTGGGTGAAAGCACTTGTC
>DAHF01000139.1:5159-6274 GCA_002495845.1 Sulfolobus sp. UBA167 | reverse complement strand
AGCCTCCTCCCTTCGTTTATCATCATAAGTCCTAGCTGTCCTCCTCCTAGAATGCCTATGTTCATTGGTCCAACACCGAATTGAGGACGTCCCTCTTCATCTCCTCAGAGAACTTCTTTAGCTTATCCCTCAGCTCCTCGTGTTTTATCGAGAGTATCCTCAAGGCTAACAATCCTGCGTTCCTGGCGTTTCCTATCGCCACCGTGGCCACAGGGACTCCGTAGGGCATCTGAACTATTGAGAGAAGAGAGTCAATCCCGTTTAACGTCCTAGACTGGACGGGAACCCCGATAACAGGCAACGTTGTCAAGGACGCTACCATACCCGGAAGGTGTGCAGCTCCCCCTGCTCCTGCTATGATCACTTCTATCCCTCTAGATGAGGCTTCTTTCGCATATTGGAACATGAGGTCAGGAGTCCTGTGGGCTGAGACTACCTTAACCTCGTGATCCACTTGAAACTCTTTCAATACCTCTGAAGCTCCCTTCATGGTCTCCCAATCGGACTTGCTACCCATGATTATTCCTACGAGAGGCATGAGTGTAAATTACGTGAAATGATTTAAGCTAACATGGGACTAAAAATCTTTCACTCCCTGCGTCTTGAAAAAGGCGTTTATTATTTCCTCTTACGATATTATGATAATGGATGTAACTGAACTCACAGTGCTTACGCTACTTTCGGAGGGAGAGCTAAGCATCAAGGAAATTAAACATTATTCAGGGATAAATAAGGGAGCACTAGTAAGGGCTTTGAAGTCTCTAGAGGACAGGGGATTGGTGGAAAAGAAAGTGCTAATTGAAGGTGATATCATCCTGGAAATAACTGACTTAGGTATGGAGGAACTCTACAAATATTATCTATATCTAAGAGATTTAGTAAACAACATGGAACAGACCGTGTGCTTAAAGTTCAACTGCTGACACAGAAAAGAGTAAAGGTTTTTCGTTGATGATTATTAGATGCTCAATGTTTTGTATATGACACTCACCAGATAAATATGTCAAATATCCTAAGTTCACTTAGAGTTCAGTTTAGAACCTCGTGAACTATCCTGCCCTTGCGGGTCGTCCCCACCTCACGATTTTCCTTTCTTTGAGCAATCTTGATCTTCA
>DAHF01000139.1:0-5096 GCA_002495845.1 Sulfolobus sp. UBA167 | reverse complement strand
ACTGACCCAAGTAAGCCTAGGTCTAGAAATTATTCGCGATTTAGTATAAAAACTCTTCTAGGGCTATCCCTGACGGAAGGGGACTTTCGCCCCCTTAACCCACGTTAGGTTAAATGTTCTGAATGAAGAACTTATACCTTTATGCCATAATTTTGCTTTCCTTTGATTTATATCTTTGTATAGTACTTCTTTTTTGCTCCCTAGCTCCGTACTCTAAAATTTATTAATAAAGTACATCTTCATAGGAAAGTTTTTTAGTTTTTTATTAGATATAGAGAAACGGGGATATGTTTGGCAAGTGTTTCAAACTGTGAGATCCCAGAAGACCTCTATTATTTTATAGAGGGAAAGAACACTGTATGGGCAAAGGTAGATGGTTCAGATACCATAATAGTTGGGATAACTGACGTAGCTCAGACCATGGCAGGTAAGGTAGTGAAGGTCAGGATAAAGAAAAAGGGAATGAAAATAGAGAAAGGAAAGCCAGTATCTACCATGGAGAGCGGAAAGTGGGCCGGACCTGTACCTTCACCAGTTACTGGAGAAATAATAGAAGCTAACACTGAAGTCGAAAAGAGCCCAGTCTTAGTTAACCAAGACCCGTACGGGAAGGGATGGTTAGTTAAAATGAAGGTCAGCAACCCGGACGATATAAAACAGTTGCTGTCTGGCTCCGACGCTGTAGCCAAGATGAGCGAGATCATAAACGGAGAGAAGCTCCAGTGTAAGAGGCTCTAAGATGAGCTGGAGGTACATTAATCTGCCTCCACAGGACGGCTATCACATGGTAACTTCCTTCGTTTCTGTAGCTGATTACGTGTCCGGTGGAGGTAAGAATACACTACTTCTTTTTGGGGTCAAAGAACCTTTCGTCAACGTTGGAGTCCACCAAGAGGTTTGGCTTGAAGTAGATCTGGAGTACACTAAAAAGATGGGTATACCAGTAGTTAGGAGGGATCTAGGAGGAGGCACTGTTGTCATAACTCCTGGAGAGCAGGACTTCTTCCTCGTGGTGAGGCAGGACGAAGCTCCGTCAACACCTTCTGCACTCTACCAGAAGTTCCTCACCCCCGTAGTCAACGTAATAAAGAGTTACGGGATAGAAGCTACATTGAAGGACCAAGACATAGTCGTGAAAGGGAGGAAGATAAGCGGAAATGGCGCGATGTCGAGAGGGAAGGCAGTAGTCGTTACGGGGAACATACTTCTCGACTTGGACGTGGAGCTCATGAGCAAGTGCATAAGGGTACCGTCAGAGAAGTTCAGGGACAAGATGGCTAAGGACATGAAGGACTGGTTAACGTCTATCAAGGACGAAATAGGATATGTCCCACCGAAGGAAGAGATCTCCAGAAAGATCAAGGAAGAGTTCGAGAGAGAACTGAACATTAAGTTTGAGGACTCTACCCTCACCCCAGAAGAAATAGAAGAATGGGAAAACTTGGCTAACGAGAAGCTAAACGAGAGCTGGGTCTACTTTAAGGACAACAGGCACCCGGAATTGAGGACGGAGAGATGCGTAAAGATAAACTCATCCCTAGCCTTATGCCACATAGACTACAAGGCAAGGAAGCTTTTAAGGGTTACAGTGAGAGTTTTCAATAAGGTAATTGACGAAGTTTCCATCTCGGGTGACTTCTTCATTATGTCTCCATCAGGTTTCCTCGAGAGGTTAGAGGACTCCTTGAAGGGAACCCCTCCTTCAGAGGTGGAGGCTAAGATAAAGGAGGCCTTTGAAAGGGAAAAGCCAGTGATATTCGGGTTCACCCAAGACGACTTAGTGAAGGCTTTCCACGAACTGATCAACAAGCCTGAGATACAGGAGATAATCTAACCTAAAATTTTGCCTCTGAAGATCCCTTTTTGTCTGGCTTACAACAGTTACACCGGAGAATACATTTCTTTCTCTTTGTATCTATATTTTTAATTTAAAATAATTTAACTGCATGCTATAGTCTTCTCACATGCAGGTCCCTATATATAGCGTTATTGAGAGAAAGCTCGGTCAATAAGTTTGAGAACCTTAAGATGTGAAAACCTACATGAATCTTGATCTACGGTGTCTCGAATATCAACTAGTTGGAGGATATGGTGGGTCTCTCCACTTAGGTGAAGTTCATTATTTCTTATAGAAGTCTGTAAAAAACTATTTTACTATTTTAACATGCGATTATCTGATCAGTAAAGTAATTTTATTATATTAAAACAAAGAAAATAGAGAATTAATTCCATATTGAACCATGATCATTAATTTTTAATATTTACTAAGAAAACGTTAAATGTAATGACAGAATACAATCTGCTTAACTTTAACGAAGTAATGGCTAAGATAACTGTAATGAAAGCTCTGAATGAAAGTGAAACAGCTACCTTCCTAGTAGACGAGAAAATGAAAGGGATAGTCGAGGAGATTGCTGAAGAAATGGAACTGGACAGGAGTGAGGTGAAGGAAGGTAATATCATAAAGATAACAGTCTCTCCTAAGAGAAAGGATGCGGTCTCCAGGGCGACCCTGATCGAAGTTGACGCAGATCCCAAATTGGTGTACGACGTGGTAAAGGACCCAACCATATTGATCGCGGTGATCCCCCAAATAAGGTCAGTAACCAGAGTGGGAGAGAACACGTATACTTTGAGGATAAAGTGGGTTCTAAGTTGGGACACTCCTCTTACGGTAAACACGGTATCCTTAAAGGAGAATTCCTTCACGGTTAAGTACAATGCGTCTCAGAAGATTACAATCGCAAAGGTGTCCTTTGGATTCGATTTCCTGATCTTCGGCGTATCAAAGGAGAAATGCGACATCAAGATAAAAGAGTGGTACTCAGGACCTTTCTCATCTCTAGCTAAAGGAGAGATTGAAAAACACCTTAAGAATGCTGAAAATCAGCTACCTTCCGTTATAACCCAGCACCGCTCTTAATCGACTCTACCTGAGCGATGAGCGGATCCACCTCGTTAGTTATCCTATCCTTAGTTGTAGGTACTGTCTTGCATTTCTCCACGAGGGACTTGAACTCTTCCCAGTACTGCATGAATAAGTCAGGGTTATAACGATGCATTGTCATCACTCCTAGAAGGACTCCGAGCCTAGGTGCTATCCCTGCACTGCTCAGAGCTTTCTTGTTCTTAGCTAAAATGTCGTTCATGACGTCTAACAAGTCCCTTATATACCCTTCCATTTCCTCCACTTCCCTTTCACCCGGTTTTACAAGTTCTTCACTCATAATTTCACCTGATTATATTTTCTTGACTAAATTTAAAAAATCAACTTTCAATATCCCAGTTGACCTTCACCTTAACGCTTCTCACGAGGGTATCCTTCATGGGGCACCTTTTCTCAGACTCCTCGATTATTTCCTTGACTCGTGGGTCATCACTTTTCACCCTCACATTGTACCTGACCTCCAACACCCCTGGAGATATGCCGGGCACTCCTTGAAAACCCCTTGGATCCATGTCTCCTTGTATGCAACCGCTCACCTCTTCCACCTTAACCCCCTTCTCCCTTGCAACGTAGACCACGGTGAGCATCAAGCACGAAATTGACGATGCCAGCAAAACCTCCTCAGGAGTAGGGTAGTCAGACCCCATTAGCCCTATCTTCATCTCGGTACCGCCTGTACACACGTTCACGTGATCTCCTTCAACTTTACCTTCTGCCGTAAACGTAATCAATTTATAACACCTATATCTCGAAGAATTGCAGCTTCCACGCCGTACCTCACGTACATCTCAGTCCTCTCCTCTGGCGTTAATGACCTTCCCAGCTTATGTTCGACCTCATTTATCTGCTGAGTTATCACAGTGCTTATGTTGGTCTCTATGTTGGGCCTGCCTGCTTTGAACACATCATAAATTGCTAGGAGAAAGTCATGCATTTCCTCAGTCAAGTTTAGTATGAAGTCTCCTAGGATTGGGATCCTATCATCCCCCACCTCAATTATCTTCGCCTTAAAGTAAGGCCTCCACGTAAGCATGTGCGACTTAACGAATTCCCACGACGAAGGAAAACCCCTATACTCGTCTGCGTCCGGAACATTCACGACCGTGTATTCCTTATCTAACGTTACCTTTCCGGCTACGTCCAAATCTAGATTACCTACTTTCACTTTAACACTGTCCATGTTTATCTATATAAAATGAAAGAGAAAAATTTTTTCCTTTGTAAACCTCATAATGAGTTGGTGATTGAAAGTGGTAGAAGCAAAAATAGAGGATCCATGTTTTCAAGAATGTCTAGTGAACAAAGACGGTTCATGGAGGTCTACCATGACCGTAACTGAATGCCTTCAAAGGTGTAAAGGTTTCCAGATGGTAAAACCATGAAAGTCTCGGAGGTAATGACGAAAGAGCTAGCAAGCGTTTCGGAGGAGACTGCTCTGAAGGTAGCGCTCGACATAATGCTGAGGATGAACGTGAGGAGGCTCCTGGTGAGAAACGGAAAGCTTACGGGGATACTCACCATCAGAGACATAGTTTATGACGGAGACCTCAGCAAGAAGGTCGGTGATGTAGCCTCAAGAGATATCCAGTTCGTTGAAACCACAGCGACGTTGAAGGAGGCTTGTAGGATCATGACGTCGCAGGCTCTCGGGTCTCTCTTGGTAGGTGACGGAGTTAAGGTGGAAGGAATAATCACAGAGAGGGACTTGATGAGGTACTGTAAGTCTCCTTCAAGCAACGTAGGTGACGTGATGAACGTCGACCCGATTATAGCAAACAAAGACGCTACTATAAAGGAAATAGTAGATTTCATGAAGAAGAAGTGGGTTAGGCACGCTGTAATAGTTGAAGATAGCCTTCCTATAGGCGTGATATCGGTGAGGGACATCTCCAGAGCAATGTTGAGCAAGAAGTCCCTCGAAGTGAAAGTCGAAGGATTTATGACTGTTTCTCCTTTTAAAGTAACTCCAGATTCAACGCTGGAGACAGCTCGCAGGATAATGGTTGAACATAACATAGGTTTCCTGCCAGTGGTTGACCCAAGAACGCTATTGGGTAGCTTGAGTGAGAGAGAAATGATAGCTGCCATGGCTGTATAAAGTTGATACCCTCAAGAGGATTTTTTTAAAAAAAGCAATCCTACTTTCAGA